>OZ219764.1:0-142001 GCA_964291525.2 Dehalococcoidia bacterium
CCCGAGTACCGCGCGTGGTAAGCGCGGTATGGAGATGATTGCGCCGGAAGTCCAGCGGGCTGCTGGGATAAAGCCGCTTCTATTGGCCGACAACGGCGAATACACATTCGGTCGAGCGCGCGACTCTGGTAAGCAGAAGCGCGTTGACCAGGCACATCTGGCTTACCTCGACTTGCTCCACCGCTGTGCCATTGCAACGGAAGAGCCCGCGGTATTGGCAGTCCAACGCTTCTATGAGCATGGCGGTGTCGACTTACTGGATCTTGAGGACGACTGGGATTACGGACTCAAGGTCACGTTTGAAGTGTTTCTTGAGGACGGCTCCGTCTGTCGCCCAATCGACCTACCAACCGTCCAGGCGTTCTGGCTCTCTGAGCACGCGCCCGACTCGGATTCCGTCGAACAGTGCCTTGTTTGCGGGGAACGCAGACCCGTACTTGATCGTTTGCAAGGAAAGGTCAAAGGGGTGCGCGGAGGCCAGTCGTCGGGTACCTCCATTATCTCAGCGAACTCGTCAGCATTCGAGTCGTACGGCCTGAAAGCGTCACGAATCGCGCCCACCTGCCGTGAATGCGGCGAGGCATTCACTCGAAGCTTAAATGACCTGCTCAGAGGTGAGGACAGCCACATAGTCGTCGGCGACGCCACTTTCGTTTTCTGGACTCAAGCGGGTGTCCCCTTCGACTTTGGCAGCTTCATGCGCGAGCCTCAGGCGGAACAGGTCAAAGCGTTGATCGACTCCTTCCGAACTGGCAAACGCATGCGTCTCGACCACGGCGAGAAGTTCTACGCAGCGTCGCTTTCTGCGAGCGGGGGACGGGCGGTCGTACGAGACTGGATAGACACGACCGTCGGGAATGTCCAAGATCGTGTCGCTCGCTGGTTTCAGTTGCAGCGAGTCGTCGACCCGCGGGACGAGGATCCAACCGGTGAGCAGCCGCGTCCCTTCAGTCTCTTCCAGTTGGCGGCCTCAACAGTACGAGATGTCAACCGCGACCTGCCCGTGAGTACGCCGCGCGCGCTCCTTCGGACGGCGCTTGCCGGCACGCCGCTTCCGCTTGATCTTGCCTTCCGAGCGGTCAAGCGCTGTCGGGCGAAGCCTCGCGAGGAAGACCGCCGTGGAGGTGACAGCTGGTTCGATGCCCGCAGTCGCGCAGCACTGATCAAACTGGTCTTGCTCAGCCGGGACCTAGAGTCACGACAGGAGAACTACATGGTGGCACTCGAGCCTGAACACCCATCACCCGCCTACCACTGCGGTCGTCTACTCGCAGTTCTGGAGCAAGTCCAGCGCGCCGCGCTTCCCAACCTCAACGCCACGATTGTCGATCGTTTCTACGGCGCCGCGTCATCGACACCGGCTGTGGTCTTTGGCTCATTGCTGCGGGGCGCTCAGCCGCATCTCTCGAAGCTGGACGCCCCCCGGCGTGGAGGGCTGCAGAACCGGATAGCCGACATTTGCGATCAGATCGACGGGTTCCCCAGGACGCTGTCGTTGGAGCAGCAAGCGTTGTTCTCGCTCGGCTACTACCACCAGCGAGCGGAGAACCGGGCGCAGGCTCTTAGCCGCCGCGCGGCGCGCGGCGCTGGCCATTCGGCACCAGACACAAATCTAAGCACAGAGGAGAACGAGTGATGACCGATCCCATTGTCGTCGATACTTCCCGCCGTCACGACTTTGTGCTGCTGTTCGATGTGCGCGACGGCAATCCCAACGGCGATCCAGACGCCGGCAATCTGCCGCGAGTCGATCCAGAGACGATGCAGGGCTTAGTGACGGATGTCGCGATCAAGCGCAAGGTGCGTGACTACGTCGATATCGCCCATGGGGATGGCCGCTTCAAGGTGTATGTCCAGCATGGACAGTTCCTCACGAACCGTCGCAAGCTCGTCTTTGACGAGCGGGCGAATGGCGACGCGACCCCCAGTGTGAGCGATGCTCGGGGCTGGATGTGTCAAGAGTTCTACGATGTGCGCATGTTCGGCGCTGTGATGTCGATGACGGAGCGCAACGCGGGGCAGGTGCGCGGACCGATGCAATTGACTTTCGCGCGATCGGTCGACGCAATCTTGCCCCTTGATTCGAGCATCGTCGGCCCAGCCCAGAATGAGCGCGATGTCAATCGCGAGGACAGCGAGGGTCAGGCGACCAACTACGGGACAATGGGCCGAAAATCCATGGTGCCCTACGGGCTGTACCGCGCCCATGGCTTCTTCAATCCCCACTTCGCCGACCAGACGGGCGCTGATTCCGAGGACCTCGTCCTCTTCTGGAATGCGTTGGAGATGATGTGGGACCTGGACCGATCGGCTGCCCGGGGAGAAATGGCCTGTCGCGGTCTCTATGTCTTCAGTCACGAAAGCAAACTTGGCAACGCCGCGGCGCATCGCATGTTCAGTCTGATCGAGACGCCGAAGAGCGCGTCTGAAGCGCCTCGATCATTTTCGGACTACTCCGTTTCGCGCCCGGCTGATGGAGCGCTTAACGGTTTCCAAGGAGTCACACTAACGACTCTGGTGGAATGAATGACAAGCTAGATGGCGATCGGACATGCGCCGTGCAGCTTCAGAAATCTACTCCTTGGGACGTGACCAATCCGCTCGACGTCCCGATCTCAGCGATCGAGCACTTCTCGTATTGCCCCAGGCAGTGTGCGCTGATTCATGTTGAGCAGACATTCGAGGAGAACGTCTATACGGTTCGAGGCCAACTCGCACATCAGCGAGTCGATGGCGGAGAACAAGAGAACCGCCCCGGAATCCGTGTACTGCGCGGCCTGCCGCTGTGGTCGGAGCAGCTGGGCTTGCGCGGCAAGGCGGACGTCGTCGAGTTTGCTGCCGAGAAACCGCCGTTCCCCGTCGAGTACAAGGTCGGGCGGCGGCGGCCTCCTCATGCCGACCTCCAGCTCTGCGCACAGGCACTTTGCCTGGAAGAGATGTTGAACACCGATGTGCCGAGCGGCGCGATTTACTCGCACGCCGAACGGCGCCGGTACCAAGTCCGCATCACCGACGACTTGCGACAGCGCACGATCGAGATTGTCGGTCAGATCCGGGAACAACTGCAGCAGCAACTGCTGCCACCTGCGGTAGACGACGCCCGCTGCCCGCCGTGCTCGCTCGTACATGGCTGTTTGCCGCAGGTGTCGGCGCATCCTGCGCGGACACGCGGTCTTCAAGGTGTGCTCTTTCGGCCGTTGGGGACGACCGACGACGATGCATGAACTGCTCAACACGCTGTACGTGACGACGCAAGGCGCGGCGCTGCGGCTGGACCACGACAGCGTACGAATCGTTGTGGAGCGAGAGACTTTGGCCCGCCTCCCGCTCGTGCGCATCCAAGCAATTGTGGCCTTTGGCCGTGTAGCCGTGTCCACGCCCCTGATTCACCGCTGCGCCGACGATGGTCGCGCGGTCGTTTGGCTGACGAGACATGGCAGATTTCGCGCCAGACTGTCAGGCGGGGTCATCGGCAATGTGATGCTTCGTCGCGCCCAACACGCAACGCTCGACAATCAATCTCAGACGAGTGCATTGGCCCGGCAGTTTGTGGCAGGTAAGGTGCAGAATGCCCGCTCGCTGCTACTTCGCGCCGCGCGGGACAGCGCTGGACAAGGACCGGCAGAAGACCTGCGCGCGGCCGCGGAGGCTTTAGCAGGTTTGCTCACCGACATCCGCGATGCGGACGACCTCGGCACTTTGCTTGGATTAGAAGGCCTGGCAGCGCGCCGATATTTCGCCGCGTTTGGACTGATGGTGAGAGCTGATCAAGGTTCGTTCACGCCTGCTGGTCGTAGCCGACGCCCGCCGCGAGACCGAGCGAACGCCCTGTTGTCCTTCTGTTACGCCTTGCTTCGGGCCGAGTGCGAGGCTGCATTGGAGGGAGTGGGGCTCGATCCGCAGGTGGGCTATCTCCATAGCCTTCGGCCCGGACGGCCGGCGCTGGCGCTCGACCTAATGGAAGAGCTCCGGCCAGCGCTCGCGGATCGTTTCGCTCTGATGCTGATCAATCGGAGGCAGATTCGTGCCGAACACTTCGAAGAGACTCCCGGAGGCGCCGTCAACCTCAGCGAAGACGGTCGTCGCGCGCTGCTTGCCGCCTATCAGAAGCGAAAGGAGCGGAACACGCCTCACCGGATGCTCAAAGAACAGATTCCCGAAGGTCTGATTCCCCATGTGCAAGCGCGCCTCTTGGCCAGGTGCCTAAGGGGAGATCTTCGGCATTACGTGCCCCACCTCATGCGTTGAATAGTTCGACTGGAGCAGGGGATTCCGATGGAGATTCTCGTCGTCTATGACATCGCGACTGATGATGCTAGGGGGCGGCGACGGCTGCGGCGGGTGGCGCAGGCCTGCCAAGCCTACGGACAGCGCGTGCAGAAATCCGTGTTTGAATGCGTGTTGAGCGGTGCGGACCTTGAGCGGCTAACGGCGCGATTGCGAGCCGAGATTGACGAAGACACCGACAGCGTCCGCATCTATCGGCTACAGGAGCCGCTGAGTAAGCACGTTCGGAAGTTCGGCGCGCGACCTTCGTTCGATCAACGCGATCCCTTGGTCTTCTGAGTTGCAAATCGGCGCGAACCGGTGGTGAACACAGAAGAGCCGCTCACCCGCGCGAGATTCAGACCATAAGGTTCGTCGGAGCACGCGCTAAGTCTGCCGAGAAACGCGGGGAAAACTCAAACCGCGTGACATTCCCGCACCCTAGCGCAAGAATCTAGGGTGGAGCCCCCATCCATGGGTTCGCTACAGGGCTGCGTCCGGCCTTAGGGCTGGGCGAGGATTGAAACGAGTTCGGCGACGATGAACAACTGCTCGACGCGATCGCTGCGTCCGGCCTTAGGGCTGGGCGAGGATTGAAACCTGTACGACACCGACGAGATCGCGATCCGCGGCATGGCTGCGTCCGGCCTTAGGGCTGGGCGAGGATTGAAACTCAAGCGCCTGGTCGGTGTTGACCTGGGGCGCGAGTGCTGCGTCCGGCCTTAGGGCTGGGCGAGGATTGAAACGAGATCGGCACCATCTACGGGTCATGGCTCTGCCAGGGCTGCGTCCGGCCTTAGGGCTGGGCGAGGATTGAAACCAGCTAGTTACGGGTTTCGGAGCTGGCCGCCGCCCTAATGCTGCGTCCGGCCTTAGGGCTGGGCGAGGATTGAAACAAGCCAACGCGGGGCGAACGGACCACGCTCGGCTTGCTGCGTCCGGCCTTAGGGCTGGGCGAGGATTGAAACTCCTCGGAGATGGGCGACGGTGCCAAGCCATTCAATGCTGCGTCCGGCCTTAGGGCTGGGCGAGGATTGAAACACCTACGGAGCAGGCACAACGCCGAAACGGAGTAGCCGAGCTGCGTCCGGCCTTAGGGCTGGGCGAGGATTGAAACGGCCACTCATGCCATACCGGACCACAGCTTGCCCAGCTGCGTCCGGCCTTAGGGCTGGGCGAGGATTGAAACGTGGTGTAGCCGTAGACGGCATACTCGACGCCGAACTGCTGCGTCCGGCCTTAGGGCTGGGCGAGGATTGAAACAGCTACTTGTCGCTGTCCAAGGAGTCCCTGACATCCCGGCTGCGTCCGGCCTTAGGGCTGGGCGAGGATTGAAACGAGAAGGCGGGTGCGCTGACTGCGCCGACAGTTCCGGCTGCGTCCGGCCTTAGGGCTGGGCGAGGATTGAAACAGGTCGGGCGTAGGGCAGGGGCTTGCATCTGTCCATGCTGCGTCCGGCCTTAGGGCTGGGCGAGGATTGAAACCGGCGAGGGCCCCTGGGTCGACGGCCGCGTGACGGGCTGCGTCCGGCCTTAGGGCTGGGCGAGGATTGAAACGCGTTCCCGCCGCTCGCGGAACTCGCGCGGTCCCCGCTGCGTCCGGCCTTAGGGCTGGGCGAGGATTGAAACCAGGGTCTCTGCAGTCGGTCCTGGGCGGCGCTCGTCGACGCTGCGTCCGGCCTTAGGGCTGGGCGAGGATTGAAACATGGGAGGGAACGTCAGTGGGAACGACAACGAGGAAGGCTGCGTCCGGCCTTAGGGCTGGGCGAGGATTGAAACCCGTCGGTCGGGTCGATCACGAGCTGGTTTTGATAGCTGCGTCCGGCCTTAGGGCTGGGCGAGGATTGAAACTCCTACGAGTGGTACCGCATCAAGCCGACCAAGCGAGGCTGCGTCCGGCCTTCGGGCTGGGCGAGGGGCACCATGCGGCCGGTGACTTGCACCACGAAGTGGTACGCGCCCTCAGCAACCGCCTCATCGGCCACATCCACAGCTTGCCTCACCCTTGCACTTCGTACGATCAAACCGTCGCCTAGAATCATCGCTGACCTGCCGAGGGCGTTCGCCACTGCTTGACCTTTGCGCGCCTGGGGTGTCTTTAGGAAACGATCAGGCTGGTACGGTTGCACGGGTTCGCATTCCTGAGGGCGTGCGGATGCCAGTGTTCGAGCAGTTGCAGGTGCGGCGGGTTCACTCTTGACGGGCCTTCGGGAGTCGATCGACGGCGAGGAAGGTCAGCTCGGCTTCGGCAAGCTACCACCCGTTTGGGTTCAGGCCCCGAACATCGCCCGGCGGTGTAGCATGGCTGCGAAGTTGAAGGCCTGCGCGGAGGAGTTGCTCGTGAGCACGTCAATACATCCGAGGGCAGAGATCGCTCGCTTGGGCGACGAGATTTACGAGCGCGACATCCGCGCGAAGGTTGAGGGCGCGCATCACGGGCAGATCGTCGCCATTGATGTGGTCAGCGGGGACTACGCCGTCGCCGAGAACGTCGTCACCGCGTGGGAGCGTCTCGTAGCAGAGCGCCCGGAGGGCGGATTCTGGTTCGTGCGGATCGGTTACCCCGCGGTCTACCACCTGGGCGGTCGTCCGCAACGGAGCGCTTCGTGATCGAGGGCGAAGTGAACGCTCATCGCGAAGCTGTGGTGCGTCTCCCATTGATGGACCCTTCTGGTCGGACCAGGGGTATTGACACTGTGATCGACACCGGCTTCAGCGGCTTCCTGACCCTGCCACCGGGACTGGTCGCAGAGTTGGGGCTCACGCGACTGGGCCAGAAGAGCCTGATCCTCGCCAATGGCAGCCGGGAGATCTTCGATACGTATGGCGTGACCGTACTCTGGGATGGAGAGCCGAGATTCGTCGATGCGGACGAAGCGGATGCGGCCCCGCTCCTGGGTATGTCCATGCTGGACCGCTGCAACCTGAGCATTGACGTCGAAGACGGCGGCCGCGTCGTGATCCAGACCAGCCGCTAGTTCGCCATATCCTTAACATCTGACAACACATCTTGCTATGCGTTAGCCCCGATCCACCGAAGAAGAGGGCGCGAGCGGATGTAGAGAGCAATCCACTATAGCTGGGACAACGGGTTGTGAACGAATCCCGGACCAGACACAGGGAGCAGCCATTCGATGCCACCAGCGAGCAGCACCGACCGGCTTCAGATCGCCTTGGACGCCGACCACCTTGTGGACCACGCGGGCCTACTGAGCCCTCTGGAACAACGCAAGGGGCCAGTTACGATGATCAAACCGGGGCCAACTTAGATCATCATTCCCAGGCGGGGGGCAGCAAGTCCCCCTCTCCGTGAGCGTCCATTCAGCGGTGGCCAATGGGCTCCATGTCTGCGACCACAAGGATTGAGCAATTGAGCGACGTTGGCTCTCGTCAGATGCATCTCAGGTCTAGCAGCGTGAGCGGTCGCATTGTCGCGGCGCTCGGGCACGATCAAGGCAGCAGTCGGTGGGTTATGTGTGGCCGCTGTTGACGCATGACACGCCATGGGTCGCCCGCTCAGAGTGCATCCTGGACGCGGGGCCCAGCGCTGCCGGCTCACGCTCAACGCCTGGGCGGAGTTTGCCCCAGCGTCCCCAGCTTCCCAGAGATGATGCGGCGTGGTCTCAATCGCGGCCAGGAGTGACTGGTCCTGAGGGACAGCGAGCAGAACCTGATCTGGGTCGTACTCCCACCCTAGAGTGGCGAAGCCGCAATCACCTCCTGCCTCCTGCGTTCGCGATCCGCATCTTGACCGTCTGCTGCAACCGACTGATCGCCAGCGAACGGTTACAGCCTCTGACCGCACGTTACGCGCAGATCACTGGGGCGGTTGACAGCATCAGCAGTGGGCCCCAGAGTGCGAACTGGTGCACTGCGACGGCACTCGGCAGCGCGACTTCGACCTCGTCCCCTTGAGCGTCGAAGCGTGTCGTAGCAGGCAAGGAGGGATGGGCATCATGGCGAAACTCTACGCTTGGCTTGTTGGCGATTCAGACTTGGCCCGCGCCAACCTCACGATCGTCGGCAGCCTCGCGCTGCTGGTCTGCGTCGGCCTCATCGGCGCGTCAATCTAGCCGGGCAACCGGCTGGCAGGCGACCGCTCCCGCTCGACCGCCCTGGAACCATGCGAACAGGCAAAGCCGGAGCTGCGATGGCGCGGCGCTGCGCCGGCAGCTGCAGAGCCCGAAACCACGGAGTGCTGCACGGTCAACGGTGATCCGGCCGATGATCGGCACAGTCCGTCCGCCGATGCTGACCATGTACCGCCTCTTCGTCGCCTTGCACTATTCCTCTTCGACACCGGCTTCGAGCCTCGGAATGATCGCCGGATTCTAGGATCTGATGATCTGCCGCCCGATCAACGCGCTCACGATTGGCGGGCCAACGATTCTGCCAGCGTCTCAAGCCCTCGTATCACTTCCTGCTCCTGCACGGGTCGGGCCGAGATCCGACCGCACGTTGTGGCGTCCCGGCCGACGGCCCCGGGCCAGGATTGCGGCGAGTTGCGATCAATTCTGAACGGAACCAGAGAGGGTCGAGCGACACCTGAGCAGGCGCCCTCGGGCCGGGCTGCGCCGTGGCCTGGCCGCGCCGTAGTCTGGCCAGAACATGATCCACACGTTGGGGTCCCGTCCCAGGTGGTTGTTCGCCGCGCCGGCTCCGGAGCCACGCCTATGCTGGCTCCATCGGGCAGACGACCCGGCGCCCATCGCCGAGCTCGGCGCCCGGCATGTCCGTCATCACCGAAAGGACTCCGCACATGGCAGACCTGTTCGACGATCAGCTGCGCGCCGAACTCGGCGGCATCCAAACGCAGTTGGAGCGGCTGGCCGTGAAACGACGGCTGATCGAGGAGTTGCTGAGCCTCGAGTCCGGCTCCAACCCCTCACCCAAGGCAACAAGGCCTCAGACTCAGCGTGCGGTTCGGCGTAGGGCGCAGACCCCCAAGCGCTCGCGTCTGCCGCGCGGGCTGATCAGCGCCAAGATCCGTGAGTTCCTCGCCGGCCAGCGCGAGCCGGTCCATGCGACCAAGATTCTGGCCTACCTCGAAGAGCAGCAGGCGGCGCCGCGCTCGGCCAAGCCGATGGCGAACCTGCAGTCCGCGCTGCAGCGGCTCAAGGAGACGGGCGAGTTGGAGAACACGGGACGCAACCACTGGCGGCTGGTCTCCTCCTCCGAGGCAGCGGCGACGCCAGCCCCCGTTGCGCCGAGTGCTGGCCCACCGGTCGTCACCTCGACCACGTCGTTCGGCTCGCGCCCGAGCATCGGCAGCTGATCGCCCTCTTGGCGATTAACGCAGCCAATCGAGATTCCCCAGGAGTGTTCCGACAGTGACCCACGAGGCGCTGAACTGCCTGAAGCGGTGCCGAGTGGTTCCGCCGCGCAAGAGGCACCCCCGGACCGGTCGTCGGTCTACCGGGAGCGCCAGAGCGAGAGTGCGGCCGGACGAACGGCTCACGGTAGCCGCTGGCGGGGTCCGCGCCGCACCTCGGCAGACTAACCAATGCTCAGCCGGCTCGGCGGCGGCTATCGGTCGTCCGCTCGCGCGAGCCGGGCCAGCAGGATGGCGTCGGCAGAGCCGCCCGGGCTGCCTCTGAGGACGATGACTGGCGCATCAGGTCCATCAGTCATTGAGATCGGCGTACTCGCGAATACATGTGTCCAACTCGGCGCCCATCGGCTTCGCGAACAGGGCAGCGCCTTGCAAGCGGACCTCGATCGGCGCGGCATTAGGCACCTCAACGGTGACGATCAGCTCCTTCGACCTGCGCAGCGCATCAATGAACCGCAGGTTCTCGGGTGCTGAAGACGGGTGCATCCAGCTGTGGTTCACTGACCAGACCGCCGTCCCCGAGTTGCCGTCCTCATCTACCCATGACACGGTCGCGGACTCGACGGCAGGGGCGTCGGCTTGCTCGTGGTCAGTATCGTCCACGAATCCCAGGAGCGTTGCCGCGGCGTAGACCTCACCCTTCGCCTGCCTGATCCAGGCCGGCGCATCGTCGTCAGTCCTTGCCTTCGGATCGCAACTGATCATGACCCTGCGATCCGTGGCAGGATCGTGGTCCATCAGGGTGATGCTGTGCCGCTCCCAGTCCGGGAGCCAGGAGGCATAGGCGGAGTGATGGGCGCCGGCGCGCTGTTCGATCGCGCGACTGTCGCAGTCGTCGATGGCGAACTGCACCGGGGTGCGGAACAGTAACGTGAGATCGAACGCAATTCTGAGCTCATCCGCTTCGTCTCTCGTTCCGATCAACTCAGCAGTGCTGGCATCTCGCAGATCGTCGAAGAAGGCCGACTCCACTTCTTCACTCTCCGCAAAGAGCCTCGCGGGTCTGATGTGCCTGCTCATGCTCCAGCGACCCCCTGGCCACGGCTGCCCGTCGAGCCGCCATGCCCACTTACGCAACCACACGCTCTTAGGATCTGTGATGTCTGATGGGCTGATCGAGCTACTCCAGGATGACTCGGTCTCCGGCCGCTCGCCAGGTGACGCACTGATGTTGATGCCCGTGGGTTCGTGTCCGAAATCGTCTGCTGGCCTTCCAGGCTCGGTCAGACACATGACCGTGAGCGACGAGTAGGGACGGTCGCCCGAGAGGATGGCGCCCGCGTGCCAGCGCTCATCATGCTCGTTGTAGGCGATGACGGCGGTGATGTGCTCGGGCAGACGAGCCGGCGGGTCGGCACTGCAGCCGGACAAGACCGCGGCCAGCGCCAGGATTGGCAGCGCTGCTGTGAGCAGATTCCGGCGGTTAGTCATTGCGCGCCTTGATGTCGTCTGTCAACTCTATCGAGATGCGAGGGCCGAGTGGGTGGAGTGACCGGGCGATCACTTGGGTCGCTCTCCACGGGATCCGATCAGTCGCCAGGCAGCTCCCTCGCCGACTGTCGTGGGCTCTACCAGCCGGTGAGCTCAGGTGGCCCCTGCGGCTTCGCGCCGCTTCAGCCTGCACGCGACTTTCACGCTCATTTCCTACCGGACCGTCCGCATCGTCGGGCAGATCCAGCTGGGAGACGTGGCAGCTCTCGCTCCAGAACAAGCAGCCCAGAGCGCCTGACCCGCCGTGCTGCTCGCGCTCGATCCAGTCCTCGTCCTCGTTGACCCATTCGAGCTGCGTCTCTCAGAGCGGGTCCTGGGCCCGCGCCAACTGCCGGACTGGAATCGCGATGATGACGGCCGTGAACAATTCGACCGCCGCGATCCACGGTCTCCGCTTCCGGTTGCTCGTTCTCGCTTTCATCGATGCTCCCCATGATGCACTTCGGTTCGCGCTCGATGTTCTGGAGTGTGTTCGCAGATGGACTGCGGGCCAGTGGCTCAGAGTCGGCGACGCCGACCTCGTCCTCAAGCGGCCATGGCCGAAATCGGGCGCTCGCTGAGGTCATGGACGTGTACAGGACTCGAGGATCGATTGCTCTGTGCCATCAGGCCTCGATGAGTAGGAACAGCCGGGGCGAAGAGCGCCGGGCAGACTGCAATCGGCAAATCAGTGGGAATGATGATCTAAGTTGGCCCCGGTTTGATCATCGTAACTGGCCCCACCTTGCGGTCGGGTTCAGGCCTGGGGAGCACCTCCTTTGGCGGACTCAGACAGCCGGAGCCGGTCTCGACGATGTGGGCGCGGAAGGTGAGGTGGTCGACGACGGGCGCGGCTTCGGCACTGGTGCTTGCAGCTGCTGGACCCTGGGGCTCTGGGGCCGGCGCTCGGCCTAGAGCGACCGTCGCAGCGGGGACGGCCTTCCTGGCGCTTCCTGCTTCGGGCCAACATTAGGCGGTCTCAACGGGCGTTCACCGCGGACCGCCGGCCGCCGCATGGGATCGACGAGATACACAAGGACGTCCCTCCGCGCATCCGACATCAGGACTCGCCCAAGCCCGGACTGTCATACTTATCCAGAGGGAGGAGGTGCAGGCGTGGCCAGGGTGTCGATAGCCGGGAGTTTCGCCGGGATCGTCTTGCTCGATTTCGGTCTGATGTTGATGCTGGTCTCGTACCTGTTCGCGTACGGATTGGGACTCAGAGCCGGTGTGTTCGCGGCAGTTGCGGCACCGTTGCTGGTCACAGGAATCGTGTTGGACCGTACCTGGGCGAGGTTGGTCGCGTTCGCCGTCGGAATGACAATGGGTGGCGGCTGGCTCTACGCGGCCCTGGCATGGGATTGATAGTGTCGCGCCTGATGCTGGCCCGGTGGCTGTTCGGTGTCGGCATTGCGCTCATGCTGGCCAGCGTTCCACTGCTGGCTGGGATCGGGCCGTACACCGCCGTAACCGGAATCATGCTGATTGCTGCGGGGCTGGCATTGGCGCCCCGAAGCGGTGAGCGCGACTGAGAGAGCTTGACCGTGCCGCCAACAGATCGGCGGAGACGCCAGTCCAATGCGCTCTTGCTGTTTGGATCTGCCGCGGCGTTCATCGGCCTGGCCAGTGCGCTCAGCTGCGTTGGGCTCATCATCTTGGCCGTGGCGCCATTGCCAATCACCGCAGCGGCCGTGCTCCTGGCCTCGCGCTGGCGCCTGATCGCGGCACTGGTCGCCTGGGGCTGTTGGTGCTTCGGCCTCTATCTCGTGCTCACTTGATTGTGGCGAATCGGCCGCCTGCGGATGATGCGCTGACTGTCGCTTCAGATCGACGACGAGCGCGTAGACATCCGCTAGCGCATCCACTCCAATGTGTTGCGCATCGAGAAGTAGACGGGCGACCATCACCGTCCTTTCGTCTGGCACAAGACCGCCGACCAGATCGTCAACAACCTCGGCGGATATCTCAACCGTATTCCCGACTCAGCACAGTAGCTGCAATCCGGGTGATACGGACCGCGGGGGGAGTAACGATGCCACTCATTGTGAAATGTGATACGTGGAATAGCAATATGAGCCCTGCTACGGACTCAGGATCGGACGATGCCTAGACCGCAGTGACAGTGTTCGCCGGCAATCGATGATTTCGAGCGATCCGGCGCCGTGATCCGTCGATTCTGAGCGGTGATCGTCGTCCTGGTCGCTGTCGTCCAGCAGTGCTCGGAGTCGTCGCCGCAATGGGTGGTCAGTAAACTCTGGTGAGCAATACAACGAGAGCGGCAATCCGTGAACCGTCAACTCTCCTGGCCCTGGGTCGCCTTGGTTGGCCTCCTGCTGGCAACGGCGGTCGCCTTCTTCGCCATCATCCGCTTCGACGGCTTCGAGGCATGGCCCTCCCCTGACCATTTCGAGCCTGCCGGCTGGACCGCGTACCCTCCGGAATCCGACCCCTATTCCACCTGCGACACGCACTGGGACGACCCGGCACATCTCCGAGCCTGGGACGAGTTGATCGAAACCGCTACAGACCTGCAGGATCGACTCGATCACTTTCCCGAGTCAGAGACCCAGCACACCGACACGCGCCGAGTGGTGATCGCTCTGCGCGACCGCTTGCTGGAGATCGACCGACAAATCTTCGACGCGTGCGCTGC
This sequence comes from Dehalococcoidia bacterium, assembly GCA_964291525.2. GTDB lineage: Bacteria > Chloroflexota > Dehalococcoidia > Bin125 > Bin125 > Bin125. The sequence continues at coordinate 13,721 of OZ219764.1, forward strand.
TTACCATGAATGAGGCTGACGCAGCTCGGACGACCGCACGCTTGAGCCTGAATCGCGTGCGAATCGCGGGCTTCATCACTGACAGGGATGCTCACATGGCGACCCGATTCGGCGATCGGTTGCGCGCCGAACTCGACGGCATCCAGGCGCAGATTGACCAGCTGGCCACGAAACGCTGACTCATCGAATAGCAGTTGTGCCTGGACTCGGGATCCGCCGCCCCGCCGGCAAGAGCAAGGCAGAAGAAGCGCGCAGCTTGACGTCAGGTTCAAGCCCAGGGACCCAAGCGCTCGCGTCTACCCCGCGGGCTGATCAGCGGCAAGATCCGTGAGTTCCTCAGCGAACAGCACGAGCCGGTCCATGCGACCAAAGTCCTGGCCTACCTCGAACAGCACCACGCGGCCCCGCGCTCGGCCAAGCCCATGGCGACCCTGCAACCCAGTCTGCAGCGGCTCAAGGAGATTGGCGACCTAGAGAACACGGACCGCAGCCACTGGCGGCTGGTCTCCGCCTCGGAGGCAGCGGCGACTCCGGGACTCGTTGCACCGAGTGCCGGCCCACCGGTGGTCGCCTCGACCACGTCGTTCGGCTCGCGTCCGAGCATCGGCATCTGATCGCTGTCCCGGCGGCAGCCGTGTCCGGCTGAAACCAGCTCAGCACCGATCGAAACCTCCACGCAATCGGCACGGGTGTCGACGGCGGATTGCGCGTACGGCCAGCCCGCGCAACAATCAATCGCCGACCGACCCCGAACAGACAGAAAGCGACCGCCATGAGCGACGCCCGAGCCAAAACCAAGGCGCGGCTGAACCGCGCCGTCGCCGACCGAACCCAGCTCGAGGCGTCCGAGGTCGAGCGTGTGCTCGACGCGCTCTCCGAGGTGGTCCTGGAAGAGCTCTCCGCCGACGGCCCGGGCGCGGTCACCGTCGCCGGGCTGGTCACAGCCGAGGTGCGGCCCGAGGCGGCGCGGCCAGAGCGCGCCGGCCGCAATCCGGCCACCGGCGAGCCGATCACGATTGCGGCCCGGCCCGCGCGAGCGCGGGGCAAGCTCAAGCTGCGCCCGCTCAAGCGCTTGCGCGACGTGCTCTGAACGCGAGCCAGACAGCCGCCCGAGCAGGCTGAGCCTGCACCACCCCGGCAGCCGCACGCGCGATCGGCATTCGGCCCACGACCGACCGCCGAGCCGTCGCACCGGCCTCGCCGACCGGGCCCCCTGCTCGTCGAGCACTACCAGCCGAGAGACGTGGCAGCTCTGGCGCCAGATCAGGCAGCGTAGAGCGCCTGACCCGCCGTGCTGCTTGCGCTCGATCCAGTCCTCGACCTGGTTGAACCATTCGAGCTCAGCGCCGCCAAGCGGGCCAGCTGCGCCTCGTCCGGTTCCGGCCCATCCGCTGACAGGCCCAACTCCGCGGCCGCCGCCAAGAAGCGCCGCACCGTTGGACGGAGCCTGCCCCCGGCTTGCACGGGGGACACTCCCGTACCATGGGCGATCTGGCACTGGCTCATGCCCAACTGCCAGCGTCGAATCGCTTCGTTGATCTCCACGCGAGTCACCTCCCGGTAGGCCATCGCCGCTCCTCTCGGATGCAGCGATCGTCGTCTGATCGGCAGCTGACCTGGTCTCGCGCCTGACGATCCGGTCCCGACCTTGGCGAACTGGTCACAACCCTGCCCAACTGGTCAATAGCTATTGGCGATCTCGTCAACAGGTGGTCGATAGTTCCTGGCGATTTACACCTGTCCGCTCACCTGTTCAGATGACATACCGTATGCAACAGCCCATATACAACAGCTGCGCAAGGTTTGAAACGCCGATGACCGTTCGCGTCTCCGGATTCGCCAAGGGCCTGGTCCGCTGTCTCGACTTCGAGTCCGTCTCAGTCGAAGAACTGGATCGCGTGCTCGTGGGCGCCGCCGAGACCCTGGAGATGGACTACCTCGAACCGTCTGCCGACGCGCCGTTCATTCAGTCCGGTTCGCCGTTCTCGGAACTGGTCTTCGTCCAGCACGGCACGGCCGTGCCCTGGCAGTCGCCGCACTCCGAGCTGGTCGCGCCCTTTCTGATTGGCGTGTACGAGTTCCTGATGGACGCCGAGCGCTGGGTGGCGAGCTACTCGGCCATCACGGAAGCGGTCGTAGTCCGGATTCCCAGGAGCGTAATGACGCGGGTAGTCGACGAGCTACCGTCGGTGCGCGAGCGGATGCACGAGCTGGTGATGCGCCGGCTGGCGCGCTTCTACTGGGTTTCCCTGGCGACCAGCGGCGCGCCCGGGTCGCGGGTGGCGGCGGCGCTAGTCTCGCGCCTGGCGCTGGAGGACCGGGACTTCGGCGGTGATCGCCTGGTCGCGGTGCGGCAGAAGGACCTCGCTCGGCTGACCACGATGTCGCGCTCGGGAGTCGCAGTCGGTCTCGCAGAGCTCGCTGAGGCCGAGGTCATTCGCTGGGGCGAGCGTCCGGGCTCACGCTTCGCCGGCCAGGTGCTGGTACCGGACGTGGAGCGGCTCAAGGAGCACGCCTTCCTCGACATGCGGCGGCGGGAGATTGAGCCGCTGCTGGCGGGCGACGAGGACGGATAAGGCGGTCGGGGAGCGACGAATTTCGCTCCGCCCAACTGGCATCGGACAGGGAGTTGAGCCGCACGGAAGCGAAGCCGAGCAGGCGGGGGCAACGACTGCGACCGGGCGGTTCGCAACTCTGGCCGAAGCCCCACTCGGCCCAACTTGCCGCGATCACGTGAGCGTTCCGCTGGGCGGCGGGCGAGTCGCTGACCAGATACAGAGCTGTTCTGTATTCCGTTTTGCACATATCCCATTTGGGTGTTGCACAAGGTGACATATGTGCGTGAACACGTATTGACTTCATGTTCAGAACAGCGCTACCTTCGGCCACATAGTGAACACAAGTTCTGTAGAAGCGATGTGCATCATGACCCTGCCGGCCCTCCCTCCGATTGGAATGCCCGACTGTTTGAGAGACGGACGTGATGCGTATGCAGGAGATGACGGAGGAGGACCAGCGCAGGCTGCGGGCCGGGCTGCGAATGCTCGCGCGGATGATCGCGCGGCGCCACCTGGCCCGCTTGGCAGCCGAGGCCGCAACGGCGGACCCTGAAGAAACCGCGGCGGGCGCCGCCCCGAGCGGCGCGACCCAGGGAGGAACGGAGCGATGAGCAGGCGAGGAGCGAGGGGGCGGTTCGAGTTTGCGCCGGGAGAGGCCCAGCTGCCCGGCGACTTCGGCGAGCGGCTGACTGCGCTCAAAGAGCGCGGCGGCCTGACCTGGGAGGAGATGGCCGAAGCACTGGGCGTCGACAACCGCCAACTCCTGCGCTGGCGGCGCGGGGCCTGCCCGAATGGCCGCTCCATGCTCTCGCTGATCTGGCTGGCGGCCCAGATCCCGGGCGGGCTGAACGCACTACTGGGCGAGGAACTGTCCGCCGCCCGGCGGGATGAGCGCTCGCGATGAACCGCATACGTCCAGCCGACGAGCGGCCCAGCGGGACCGCGTTTCCCGACGACTTCCCGCAGCGCCTGGAGCGCCTGCGGGAAGCCTCGGGTCTGACCTGGCGGGCGCTGGCGCGGGAACTGGGCGTTAGCGTGCGCTCGGTCTACCGCTGGCGGTCCGGGACCAGGCCCGACGCGGCGCACATGCTGGCGATCGTGGAGTTCGCGACGGATCGGAACTTGTTGGACTGCCTGCTCTCGCGCAGGGATGAGGCAGCGGCGGACGAGCGGCAGGCGCTGCTGTTCGCAGACGATGTCTGGGCGAGGCTGGCCGGCGCAGGAATGGAGCGCGCCGAGGGACACGGCGATGGCCGCCGAGCGGCCTGACCGCGACCTGGATGTTCGACGGTTAGAGCGGGTCGACGGCCAGCGAGCGCTCGACGGTGCGCCAGGCTCGGCCCAGGGGGCCGTGCACCTCGATCCTGCGCCGGTCAGAGACCAGCAGCGGCAACGGGACCTCAGCCCAGGCGATGGCCTCGGCCGCGATCCGCAGGAAGCGGTCGGCGACCAGCGCGTCCTCGAACACGACTAGCACTCGGGGCTGGAGGCCGTGGTCTTCGAGCGGTCGGGCTGTGGCGTAGTAACGCAGGTAGGGCGCCAGCCGGGCCGCCATCGTCGCCGGCCGGACGGCGCGCCGCTCCCATTCGAGGAAGAAGGCGCGCTCGCCGGAGGCCGTCTGCAGCATGGAGTAGGCATCTGGCTGGATCGAGCGCAACCGATCGCCGAGGCGGAAGTAGCGCGAGGCGCGGTGGGGCGGATCCAGTTGGATCAGACGGCTGCCCTCCTCGCGCGCCTGGCCGGCCAGCAGGGCGCTGAACCAGTGGACGGATTCAGTGTGATCGAGGTTGCGCAACAGCTGGCGCGAGCGGATGCCGGTGACTCCGCGCCAGTCGGATGGGGCACGCTCACCGCGCGGCTCAGGACTCCAGCGCTTGCGCGCGATCCCGACCGAGGTCCGGTCGCGGCGGGCGATGTAGGCCAGACCACGGTCCGAGAGCGCCAGCCGCGGCGCGCCCCCTCGCGGGACTCTCACGACCAGCCCAAGCTCGCTCAGATGAGCAAGTAGCTGGGTCAGTCGGCGCCGGCCGACGCCGAGCAGCGCGGCCAGGTGGCCAGGTCGCAGCCAGGACCAGTCGCCGATCAGATCGAGCGTCCGCTTCTCAGCCGCCGTCAGCGCAACCGGCAGCATCCAGCCCGATTCCGTGTGCTCAAGGTTCAGCACCTCAGGCAGCGAGACCCGGACCAGCGGCCGCTCGTTTCGTGCTCCAGAGGCCGACAGTGTGTAACGCAGCGCTTCGTGCAGGGTCAGACGGGCCGCGCCCGAGGGACCGCGCCAGACCGCCGCGTCGGCTCCGGCCATCGCCACGTCGCGTTCGAGCGCCAGGAAGGTGATCACGGGCGGTCCCGCGACCAGCCGCCGGGCGTGGCGCAGACGGGTCTCGTCAGGACAGATCACGAGCGCCGCACCGAACCCCGGGGTTTCCTTGAGCCGGCGGATGCGCTTGGCGAACCCGCTCCGGTCGGCCGTCCGGCCCTGGCGCACGACGGCCGCGCAGCGGCCCTCGGGCAGCTCCAGTACGGCGTCCATCGGGCCGGCTCGCTGCCAGCGCAGTCCGAGCGGGTAGGCGAACTGGGCGACCTGCTCGGCCAACCGGTAGATCACCGCGGCCGCGTCCAGCCGTTCCAGCAGGAGCCGGCGCCACTGCTCGGAGACGGGCCTGGTGCGCAGCAGCTGGGCCACGGGCATGCCCTCTTGCTCGGCGAGCCCGCGTACGCCCCGGTCGGTGAGACAGAACCGGTGGGTCGGGGTGACCAGCTCGGAGGCCTGGCCGACCGATTCGACCAGGCCGGCTTCGGCGAAGCGTTCAACCCGCTGGTAGACGGCGGCCCGCGAGCGGCCCGCGAGCGTGGCCAGTTCGAGCCGGTCCAGGAACGGGCATGCCGCCAGCGTCCTCAGCAGTTCGACATCTGCGGGATAGAGTCTCATCGCTCAGTTCCTTCCCTGTCCGCCGGCGCGGACCCGGACCGCTGCTGGCGGTCGCGCGGCTTCGGTTCGGGCCGGGCCGCCTTCGGTTTCGTGTGAGCCGTCTTCGGCCTTTTGTTGGCCGCCTTCGGCTTCGCGCTAGCCGTCTTCGGCTTGGCCGGCGGCGGCTCCGCCTTGGACTGAGCCTCGACCGCCGCGCGGAACTCGGACACGGCGCGCCGTCGCTCGGCTTGCCGCGCTTCTAGCTCGCTGGCGGAGGTGACGTAGCTCGAAGCCGCCTCGCGGATCCGGGCGGCCCGAAGCGGATCGCCGGGACGGGGCTTGCGCACGGTCATCGAGAACACCGGCATCCGTTCGGAACCAACCGTGGCCCGCACGTAGCAGTGATGCACCGGTTGGGAGACGATGTCCTCTTCCGAGATTCGTTCGCGGCCTAGTTCCCAGACCAACTCGCGGGCGTCCGAGCCGGAGACCTGGAAGACGCAGAGACAGCCGACATTGGCCAGCAGCGTGTGCCGCATGGTGGGCGAGAGGTCGTCGAGCTTGCGCAGGCTCTGGGTGGCGAGTACGAACGAGGCGCCGTACTTACCTAGCTCGGAGAGCATCGACTCGAACTCGACCCCGGGGATCGTCTGCATCTCGTCGACCACCACCAACGCGCCACGCCGTTGTTGGAGCGGCAAGCGCTCCTGCTCGCGGATCACCGAGTCGACCAGGTTGAGCAGCGAAGCGCCGACCAGAGCGGCCACATCGCGGCCGACCGTGCCCTGCGCGGTCGAGACCAAGAGGATGCCGCCCTCGAGGATCGTCCGCCTCAGGTCGATCGTCGATTGCGGTTGACCGAGGATCGCGCGAGCGCGCTTGGAGGAGGCGTAGTAGCTCAGCCGCGTCTGAACTGGCGCCAGCGCCTCGGCTCGGTACTCGCGCCGCCAGCCGCCGAAGTCGCGCGCCCACCATTCAAGCAGGTAGGGGTCGGAGACGCGGGTCAAGACTTCCGCCCGAAAGGCATCGTCGGAGAGCAGCCTGAGCCCGTCCAGGATTGTGTGCTGTTGGTCCGGCTCGGTCAGCGGGTGGCTGTTGGCTTCGTGCAGCGTTTTGACGGTCTGCTCCAGGATCGACTGCATCCTGGGGCCCCACTGCTCCCACAGACCGCGCGCAACCCGCACGACCGAGTCGGCCGTGCGGTCGCGGTCTGCGAACACGCGCGCGTCGAGCACGTTGATGCCAGGCGCGCCGCGTTCGTCGGCGAGGTCGATCAGCCAGACGTCGCCAGCGAGCGATTCCGGCACCTGCTCCAGCAGCGAGGCGACGAGGTCGGCGTGCGGATCGATCACGATGATCGCATCGCCGTCGCGTCCGGCCGCCTTCTCCTGCAGCTTGTGCGCGACGATGTGGCGCATCAGGGTCGACTTGCCCATCCGCGTGCGGGCCACGTAGAGATGGTGCCGGCCGAGCAGGTCTTCGGGAAAGTGGACGGGTTCGGCGCCCGAGTCGCTGGTCGCGCCGACCTCAGCCCCGCCGGCCAGTTCGCCCACCTGGGGCGGCAAGCTGCGCGCGCCGGCGCGGGCCACGAGCGGCGATTCGTCGGCCGGCCCGGGCGGATGCCAGAGCGCCGCCGCCTCGCGCACGCCCACAACGCTGCGCCGCCGGAACAGACCGGGCGGGCGTGGATGCAGGCGCGGCGGTCCGGGCTCGAAGGGCTGCATCTTGCCCGCTGCGAAGCTGGCGCCGGATGGATGGTCGTAGTGGCGGTAGGCGGCGGCCAGCGCCTCAAGCAGCTCCTCAGCCCGCCCTTGCTGCGAGCCTCGGGGCAGCACGGCGACCAGCTCCAGCTCGGCCTCGAACGCGCCGCGCGAGATTTTCTCTCTGATCAGTTGCGGGTCGAAGTAACGATTGCGCGACTTCTTCCATCTCCGCCAGGCCCAGCTCCCGCCGAACAGCGCGACCGCCGTCCCCGAGCAGAGCGCGGCCAGGTTCCAGATCTCGCCCGCCTCTAGCCAGTTATAGCCTTGGAAGACCCCGAAGCCGGCCAGTCCGAGCACGGTCAGCGCCAGTGGATCGGGACCTGTCGCGACCGGCGGCGGCGCAGACTGCTTGGCCGGGGTGGGAGCCGGACCGGCCTGGGTCAGCTCCTGGTAGGGGCGCGACCACTGAGGGCCGAGCGAACGCAGTAGCAGGCGCGAGACGAGCCGTTCGCCCCGTTTCAGTCCCGAGAGCGCGCCCAGCGGGGCGAGCAGGGGGTCGGAGCCGGGGTCGAGCAGGTCCTGGTCGCGGAACACGCGCAGGGGCGCGTACTCGGGCCCTGAGGTCTTGAGGCTGAGCGACCAGGCCTGCTCGCCCTCGCCCAGGCGCAAGTGATCGCGTTCAGCGCTGATCTCGCTGATCCGCGCCTGGGGATAGTGGACCCCGATCTGGCCGCGCACGATCTGGTCGCCCTGGCAGCGGACATAGAGGCCGATTGAGCGCTCGTCGCCGGCGAGTTCCAGAGCGAATGGTTCCGGTACCGCGATCGAGCCGAGCAGGTTTTCGACGCCCAAGAGCGTGCGCTGGCCCGTGCGCGGCGGAGTGACCGTCAGCAGTACTGGCCCGGAGGCCTGGGCGCGGCGGCCGAACGATGTGAATGGGTTGAGTCTCATGGTGTGGTTGCTTTCAGTTGGTGGTTCTGGGATTGGAAGTACGGGCGGCTTAGTGCCGGCCTGGCCGCCACTCGATCACTTCGGTCTCCTCCGGCGTCGCCTCGATCCGGATTGGGAACCGCTCGCCCTTGGCCAGCAAGAGGCCGTCACCGCGCGGGCAGGAGACCAGCCAGCGCTGCAGGTCCTCGGGCAGGTCGAACGCGTCCGCGACGGTGGAGATAGCAGCCGCGTCCTGCTGCAGCAGCAGCTTGAACGCTGCGTTCTGCAAGAGCGCGCGGCCTGAGTGGCCGGTGATCGTGCGCGAGGTGTCCTCGGAGAGCAGGTCCTGCACGTCCTGCGTGATGAACTGCAGACCCAACCGGTGCTTGCGCGCCCGCTTGGCCATCGAGACCATGAACGCGGCGCCCTCGGGATGCTGCATGATCGACCAGACCTCGTCCACGACCAGCAGGCGCGGGCGCGGGTCGCGTGCGGCCGCTGCCCAGACCGTCTCGGTGCAGACCATCGCCGCCGCTGGCCGCAGCTCCGGCTCCAGCAGCTTGAGGTCGAACACGGTGACCAGCGCCTCGTTGTGCAGCAGGTCGTCGCCCTCGTCCGAGAGCAGGTGTCTGAGGCTGCCCGAGGCGAACGGGCGCAACAGCTTGGCCAGGCCTTCGGGGTCGTCCCCCTCCAGGAAGCGGTAGAAGTCGCGGAACCCGGTGCGCTCGGAAGGACGCGCGTAGTAGCTGGCCAGCGCGTGATCGAGCGCGGCCCGGCGTTCTGCTCCCAGCCGCTCGCCGACCATCACTTCGATCAGCCGCCTGAGCGAGCCGATCCGCTGGAGCAGCTCCTCCGGGTCCGAGCGATCCAGCACGAACGGGTTCATGCCCTGCCCCGCGACGCCGGGCGAGAGCACCCGGCCGCCGGCCGAGCGGGCCATGTCGGCGTACTCGCCCTCGGGGTCGATCACGTAAGCGACCACGCCGCGACAGATGCCGCGCAGCACGCCCAGCTTGGTCGCGAATGACTTGCCCGAGCCGGAGCGCGCCAGCACCGCCGTATTGGCGTTGAGATGCGTACCGTCCCAGGGGTCGTAGACGATCGGAGCGCAGGCGCGCATGTCGATCCCGTAGAGCGCGCCCGAGCGCGTGTCGAGGTCGGGCGGCGAGAACGGGAAGCAGCGGGCCACGGACGAGGTGTCTAGCGTGCGCCAGGCGGCGACCGCGTTGAGCGCCAGCGGCTGGGTCGAGAGCAGGCCTTCGCGCTGGCGGAAGGGCAAGCGATCGAGCTGGCCCAGGGCGGCGGCGAAGTGGGCCGATGCGCGCTGGGTCAGTTCGTCCAGCGTCTCGGGGTCGTCCGCGTGCAGGGTCAGGGAGAGCGAGGCGTGGAACAATCGCTCGCGGCCGCGTTGCACGTCGTCGCGCAGCCGGCTCACATCTTCCAAGGCGATCTCAGCCTCGGGGGACATCGTCTTGCCGCGCCTCACGGAGAGCGAGCGGGCCGACTCGAACCTGACCTTCTGCCACTCCAGCTGGCGCGCCGCCTGCTCGGAGGGGATTGGCCCCAGGTGCAGGGCGATGTCCATCGGCGCGCCGGTCGCCATCAGCTGCTGCAGGAATCCGGGCGCAAGCGAGCGCGGCCACTTCGACAGATGCAGCGAGCGGGCCAGGCGGTCTCCCAGGCGGATGTCGCGGTGGTTGAGCAGGACTTCGACCGGCTCGTCTCGTCCGCTGCGCGCGGGCGAGCCGCCCAGCGCCGAGGCGATCATGAGGCGGCTGAGCGCTTCATCCTTGAGCGGATGGATCGAGAGCCCGGTGCGGGCCAGGAGGCCGCGCAGCTCCTGCGCGTGCTCCTGCTCGCAGGCCGCATAGAAGCGCCGGTCGAGGATGCCCTCGCGCGACTCCAGCTCGGTCAAGAGGCGGCGCTGGGACTCGGCCGCTTCACGGGTCTGCTCCGGCAGGCCGCCGGGCTGCGCCTCTCCCAGCTCGCGCCGCATCCGCTCCAGGTTGGGCGGATGCTGGCGCACCAATAGCTGCAGGGGGAAGTCGCAGGCGTTGAGCAGCCCCGCGAAGGCGCCCAGCTTGGGCGCATCAAGTTCCAGCCCCATCAGCTCGGTCAGGGCCAGCTTGACCCCGTCCAGACGCACCGGGCCGTCCGGCTCGACGTGGGAGAGCATGAAGCAGAGCGGCAGCTCGGGTAACGGCCGCTCAGTACGGGCCGCGTCATCGGGCGGTTCATGCAGAGCGGCGCCGCCTGGCGTTGGCGCCGCGAGGGTGTTTGTTCTGGCAAACAGTCGTCTCATCAGCAAATCTCCTTCGTTCAAGGAATCGGAATAGGGATCACGCCGGCCGAGATCAGCGCCGCCAGGCCCTTGGCCGAGAGCGCCACCGCCAGCCCGGCGATCGTGAGGAAGACGGCCGAGCGGGCGCGCGAACTGCGGCCCTCGGCGCCGTCGGCCATGAGCAGGAAGCCGGCCCAGACCAGGCCGAACAGGCCCAGGCCGGAGGCGGCGTAGGCGACCGCGGTCAGCGCCGCGTCGAAGGCGTCGAGCATCGCCCGCTCGGCCGCCTCCACGTCGGGCGCGGCCGCCGTCGTGACCAGGGCTGCCGCGCCCAGCGAGAGGATCACGAGTGTTCGGCGCAGCATCAGGGCCCCCAACCGAGGATCAGGAACAGCTCGTTCCGTTCCGCCTGGGAGAGCCGGGTCTGGACCGAGGCCGGCCGCTCCGGCTCGCGCTGGGGCGGGACCAGCGCCCGGTAGACGTCATCTGAGGCCACGACCGAGGAGAGCGCGAGCGATTCCGAACGCGTTGTGGTCAGCGCCGGGCGCTGGACCAGCTCGGCCCGCACGTGCTCCGGGTGCACGACCTCCAGGGTCACGTCCTTCTGCACCTGGGCTGATGGGATCGAAAGCGTGGCCGAGATCGTGTACGCGACGGGGTTGCCCTCCGGGTCGCTCAGCGTGACTGTCTCGGAGACGGTCTGGCTCGTCCCGGGACGGGTCAGGGTGACGGTCTCGGTGCGCTGCTCGATCCGGCGCGGGTGGAGGGTCAGCTGGACCAGGTCGGGCAGCGGGATGCGCAGGTCGGCGCTCAGCGCCGCGGCGATCTCGACCGCCAGGATGCCGGACTCTGCCGGCAACGCGAGTTCGAACCTCGTCTCGGCGTCCGGGGCGAAGGCGACATCTGTCTCATAGCCGGCGGCCGTGACGGTCAGTGTTCCCGAGACCTCGGTCACTTCGGCCGGCAGCAGCGCGGTCTGGGTGAGCTCGGCGTGGCCGGCGGCGGTCTGCAGTTCGACCGGCTGCTCCAGCGCGCTGACGCACTCGGAGCGCAGGCCGCCCTCGACCCGGTCCGCGCGCCAGACCAGCGAGACCAGCCGCAGCTCGCAGAGCTCGCCCTCGACTGCGGGCAGCGGATAGGGGATCTGGTCCCCGCTCAGTGAGAGCGCGCCCGCCTGGCCGTACTCGTCACGCCAGGCGAACGTGAACGAAGGCGCCGGACCGTCGAGCGGCATCAGGTAGCTCGAGCGTCCGCCCTGGCCCAGCGTGTTCTCGCGCCGGAACTTTGGTTCGCGTCCGTCAGCGCCGCCGAAGGCGCGCGCCTCGACCTCCAGGTTGGCGGCCGCCTTGAGCACGACCGTGGCCGCCGAGGCGGTCACGGTCAGGCGCTCGATGAACAGCCGCCGGCCCGGGATCAGGGGCGGCGGGTCGAACTCGATCTCGTCCGAACTCCAGGTCTCCTGCTCTCCCTCATCCGCCAGCGCATGGGGCGGCGTGCAGACGGCGACCGAGGCGACCACGGCCAGGGCGGCCGCCCCGCCCAGGAGCGCGGGCCACCGAGTGAATCGGTGTTCCCGCTGCTCCCGGGCGACTGACTGGCGCGCCTCGTCGAACTCTCGCTTTGAGCGCTGCCGCCGGTCGCGCTTGCGGAACCAGTTGCGCGGCTTGAACGGCATCCGCTCGCCTCGCGTGCGCGGTCGCGGCGAACGCTTCAGGTTGGCCAGCTTGCGTACGCGGCGGCGGAACGGACCATCCGCCTTGGCCGATTGCTGCGCAAGGTCGGCGCCAAGGTCGGCGCATGGTTCGGCTCTCGCCTCAGCGGACTTCTGGGCCACGCTGACGGCCGCATCATCCTCCGCTTCCGCCGCTCGCCGCTTGACCGGCGGTGCGGGCGGCTCCGAGCGAACCAACAGAGCCGGGAGACCGGCGAAGCGGCGCGCGCCGAAGCCGAAGCGGAGCAGGTCGGCCGCCACCGCCGGCAGGCGGCGGCCGCCGACCCGACCCACGACCAGGGCGATGCCGACAAGGGCGAAGACCAGGCCGAGCCCCACTCGCACCGCCTCGGGACCGAACGGCGCCACCTGGTAGAGGCCGTAGGCCACAGCCGCGACCGCGGTCAGGGCCACGATCTGGGGAAAGGTGAACCAGAGCAGGACGCGGTCCTCGGCCTGCACGTGGGTCGGCACCTCGTGTTCATCCATGAGACAACCTCCTTTCCAAAGAGGTCCCGAGACCTACTCCGGGTCGGGCGGGGCGTCGATCGTGACAACCGGGTTGGAGACCGCGTCGATCACCAGTTCGACCACGCCGAACGCGACCAGGGCGAGCACGATCCCGGCCAAGGCGGTGAGCATCGCCGTCTTGCCGCGCTCCATCTGGTGCGGCGCGCCGGAGGCGGTCAGGTACTGGTAGGCGCCGAAGACGAAGTAGGCGACGCCCACCCCGCCGACCACGCCCAACAAGATCCCGACGAGATTCGAGAGGGTTTGGGTCAGATCATCCATATGTGGTGTTCCTTTCCGGGAACCTGCCCAGTGTGTGAGGCAGAACGATTGGAGTTGTGGTGTCCCGAGCGGGACGGATGGGTACTCAGCACATGGCGCGCCTCCTGCTCCGCATCGCTAATCGTTCTGGCTCCGGGGGCCGCGCCCGGACTGTTCCGAGCCGCCCTGGGGGGTCGAAAGTTCGGCCGCCGAGCGGATCGCGCCGCCCACGCCCGATGAGCCGCCGGTTCCGCCGCTGCTCGCGACCGTGCGCGCGGCCGCGCCGCCGCCGGCGCCCAGGGCCGCGACCGATGCGACCGAGCGGGCCAGGTTGGCGGGCAGCGAGAAGCCGAAGTAGAGCGTCTGCAGCCAGGCGTCGAAGGGACTCGAGTTGCCCAGCATCGACGGCACCCGGGTGGCGAGGTAGATGAAGGCGACCGACATCAGGAGCTTCCAAATCAGGTCGCGGGCCGGCTCGAACAGGTCGATTGAGGCCAGCTCACCGAGAAAGCCGATGCCCAGGGCGAGCGCGATCAGCTGGACCGCCTGCTGGAAGACCGTGGTCGCAAACAGGCGCAGCCAGTGCCGGCTCCAGCCCGACGAGTGCGGCAGGATCCAGAGGCCCATCGCCGCCGGGGCGAGGACCAGCAAGAGGTCGATCAAGGCCAGGCGCAGCACCATCTGCATGAGCAGGTAGAGACAGAAAAAGCCGTAGATCAGGTAGATCAGGGCCAGCAGCAGGGCGAGTCCGACCGAACCGCCTTCGACCGCCGTGAGCATGGTCTCGACGGGCGCGCGGAGCAGATCGGAAGGGGTGACATCGAGCGTCGCCGCGATGAACCCGGAGACGGCGTGGGCCACGTCGATCACGAGCGCGCACCACCAGAGCGATGCGGCCGCGGCGACGATGCCCAAGATGAGCCGGGGAATCAACTCGCGCCAGCCGGCCTGCCTGGCGCCCAGCGGTTCCTGGGTGATCAGCGTGAGGCCGATCCAGCCGATGATGAAGGCGAGTGCAGCCGAGGTCACGACCCAGACCGCGAGCCATGCCTCCTGGACCAACAGGTGGCCGTAGGTCAGATCGGCGGGGGTACCAGTGATGATGTCGGACATCCTGGGTTACTCCTCGTCCCGGCAGCTGCGCGGCTCTTCTGCGGTCAGCGCCGTCAAGACGCCGCAGAGCGTGCCGTGCACGCCCTCGATCACCCAGCCGGCGGCGGCCTTGGCCCAGCCGTCCGGGTCGAGCGCGCGCAAGAGGCTGCCCAGCAGCCCTCCGGGCTGGTGCAGGGGGACGACGGCGTAGAACGTGGTCGGGGTCGGCTGCCGCGCGGACGCGGCCAGCATCACCATCAGGTAGGTCTTGTCCGGGTCGATCGCTTCGTGCTCGTCCAGGGCGGGATAGTCGAACTCGTACTCCCAGCCCTCATCTCTTTCCTGCTCCCCGCCCGAGACGCGGTACATCGCGGTCAGCCACTCGCCCGTGTCCGAGTCGCGCAGGCCGTAGTACAGAGTGGCCAGCCGCTGGTTGAAGATCGGCCGGGCGCGGAACTCGCCGTGCTTCTTGCGCTCGATCCAGTCCTCGTCCTGGTTGACCCACTCCAGCTCGGCGCCCGAGGGCGGGGCCTGTGCTTGAACGGCCTGCCAGGCTGCGAGCGCGACGGCGGCCGTAGCCAGCGCCAGGCAGAGGCCGGCCAGCAGACGGCTGCGTCCGATTCTTCGCCAGGACCATCCCGTTCTCATGGCATCTCCTCACTGCACATTTGTTCTTGTGACTCGGATTGTGCTGGGCCGCCGCCAGCGGCAACAGGGCGGGCGCGCCATGACACCCGTGACACGGCGTCCGCGCCCTGTTCGAGCCAGGCGGGTCCGTGGTGTCATGGGCGTGTACAGGAATCCCCGTCCTGGGGCAGTGGGACACTCAGGCACGATCTCCAGTCCAGGACTGAACGAACGCGGTCCCAAGCAGGTCCAACTGGGGTGGGCGGGGTGGAAGGGCTGGTTCCGGGGTCATGGGGCATTCAGGGGCCGAAACGGGGCAGTTGGAACACGTGGGGCGGGGTGGTGCGGCCACCTACCGGACACCTGCCCTCGACTGCGACGGGGCCTCTGTCAACCAGGCCACACCACCGGGGTGGTGCTGCTGGGGACCGAAGGGCTTCGGGCGACGCAACACCCAAGTCGTCTAAGCACTGGAGGCAACTGTGGAAACACCAAGGCGCGATGGTCAGGATGTTCAGGAACAGGTGTCAAGCTCAAGGGTGGAACCACCCCAACCCCCGGACGTGGGTGCGGGCCGCGATCAGGACCCGCTGCTTCAATTCCTTCGGCAGCTGACCGAGGAGCAGGGCTCGACCAAGACGGCCAATCGGCTGGGCGTCGACCGCAAGACCGTCTGGCGGGCGCTGGATGCGGGCCGGCTCACGCCCAGACTCAGGGACGCGCTGGAGCGGGAACAGGCTGCAGCGAGACGGGAAACAGCGGGCGGCGACCAACTGGACCTGCGGGTGGAGGGGCTGGAGCGGCGCCTACAGGAGGTTGAAGAGCAGCTGGCCAATGGTCTGAGCGGGCTTCAGGAGGAACTCGCGAGGCTGCGCGAAGAGGTCCGCACGTTGACCTGGGCACGGTCGAATAGAGCTGGATCGGGAACTGGTTCGGCGCTTCGCAGTCCCCACCGCAACCACCCCGAAGTGGTCACAGTTGAGCCCCTGCCTGACGATGCGGAGGTGTTCGGCGAGGCAATGCCGCTCATCGCCGAGTGGCGCGAGCAGCAGGCCCGGTTCGACCAACACTGGCCCTCGCTTGAGGGGCTGGAGGCGGAGGTGCGGATGCTGGAGTTGGAACTCGAACTGATCGAGGAGCGCCACCTAACCCTGCCACCCAGCCGGCTGCCCTGGGAGTGGGACCAACGTCGGCGGGAAACGTGTCGACGCAGGCAGCGACTTGGGACGGCTCGCTCTGCGCTCAAACGGGCACGGTGGCGACATCGGCTGCTGCGTGGATGCACTCTCGGTCTGCTCAGCCGCTAACCGACTCTGCAACTGGTTGGTGACTGGTCCAACTATTGACCAGTCTCAATGTGAGGCATTGGGAAGGCGGATTGGATCGACTGCCCGGCCTGCGGTCGTCTACCCATGCCCGACGCCGGTCGCGTCGTTCGACCAGTGCATTGCCCTGGCTTACAGCTTCAGTTGCACGTACACGATCGACGGTCCTCCTTGCGTCTTGTCCTCGCGGACGAGGAACCGATCCGGTCTCGACTTGATCATCTGCGAGAGCTGTTTGAACCCGTAGCTGCGAGCATCGAAGGCCGGGTCCAGCTGGCGCAGGGCGTTGCCGACTGCACCGAGGAAGGCCCACCCGTCTTCCTGCATCGAAGTGTCGACGGCGCGCTCCACAATCGTGATCCAACCGGTGCCGTTCTGCACAGAGGCGCGAGCGGATTGCGCAGCGCCGGCGCTCAGGTTCTCGGTGTGCACGAACACTTCACAGGCCTTGACGAACGCCTCTGGGGTGGTGCTCCGCCCGACGCCCAGCACGAACAGTCCCTGTTCTCGAATCCTGGTCGCCAGCCGGGTGAAGTCGCTGTCGCTCGAGACGATGCAGAACCCCGCGACCCTGCCGGAATGAAGCAGATCCATCGCATCGATGATCAGGGCGCTGTCGGTGGCGTTCTTGCCGGTCGTGTAGCGGAACTGTTGGACCGGCTGGATGGCATGCGCATTGAGCGTGCTCTTCCAGCCGGACATCTGCGGCATGGTCCAATCGCCGTAGATGCGTCTCGTCGTCGCCGTGCCGTGTTTCGCGGCTTCGGCGAGCACGTGCTCAAGCAGCGCCGGTTCGGCGTTGTCGCCGTCTATCAGTAGGGCGATGCGTCTTGGTTCTGGTGTCACGGACTGCAGCCTATCCCAGCTACAAGCCTGCACCGCCGACCTTCCCGGGATGTTCCGCGACCAGTCGAGGTGCCCCGGTTCAGGGTGGCGCCTCAGTGCCGCTGATCGACCACGCGGTGTGGCACAGGATCGACTTGGCCTCGGCGCAGCGACTTGGCTTGGCGTACTCGACTGGCCGCGGGCTGCGGGAGCACCTGCGCTCGCTCGGCTTCGACGACGCGCGTCTGCAGTCGAGCGGCCTGTTCACGGAGCGCGGCGAACGATTCACTGGGATGATCATCGTCCCTGAAGAGCTGGTCGGACGCGTACACTGGCTCGCTGGCCGCGCCATCTCGCCTGACGCCAAGCAGCGATTCACCCCCTTGCCCGGTCCGAAACCGGTGCTCGGTCTTGACCGGCTGCCAGAACCGTCGTCGTGGATCGTCGTCACCGAGGGCCTCTTCGACTGGCTCGCATTGGCCAGTGGTGACGTCCCTTCGGTGGCGGCGCTCGGGACGCAGGGTCTGGAGAAGGTCGCCCGTTCCCTACAGGGACAGGCGCGCGTCTTCCTCACCTTCGACTCCGACGCCGATGGCAACGACGCCTCGACGCGGCTACAAGCCTTGATCGGTGAGCACCGCTCTAGTGTCGTGACTCTGCCTGACGGCTTCAATGACATTGGCGATCTCGCCACACTCCATGACGGTCGCACCTTCTTCCTGCACCTGCTCAGACGAGCCGCTCTGGCTCGCTGACGCATCCATCCACTTCATCCCAAGCTCCGAAAGGAGGGTCACTGGACTCCTACCCGATCGTGCCCGCGGCACGACTCCAATTCACGCCAACCAGCTCAACTGAGGAGCACACCACCGTGTAGAACAGCCTGCCCCTGACTCGATCGGGGGGTATCCACATCAACGGCAACGGGACGCGTCCCACGAACGGCGCGACGCCCTTCAGCATCAACAGAAGCCACTTGCACTGGGACGCGTTGTCCCCGGCGGAGACCCGTCAGTGGATCGTCAACCATTTGAAGCGACTCCCGCCCACGCCGGAGCGTCGAGAAAAGAAGCGTCCCTAAACCGATACGTGGTAACGAAACGTTCACTGCTGGGCATTGGCTGCACTGTAGGACTGCAATCCAGATAGCGTGATCCGACCACGGACGAGTCCGGGAACTCGCCAGGGTTGGAGGGAGGATGTTCATGCAGAGAACCTGGCTACGAGATCGGGAAGGGATGGGTCGGCTGGGTCGCGGCGGCTGGCTCAGCCGCAGCATTGGAGTTGCGGCGCTCCTGCTGGTGTTGGGGCTGACCCTGCCGCAACCCTCCAGCGACGCCGCGCAGGGCACGAAGTCGTGGGCGTCAAGCACGGTGTACTTCGAGCGCAAGGGAGATTGGTCCAGCGTTCCGATCGATTATCGGAATGCCGTGCTTCGAGCCGACAATGAATGGGCCGACAATACGCGCTGGAACCCGATCATCACCGCAAGCCCGGCGCACAACGGCATCTATTGGGGCAATGGCGAGGATCCTTGGGCAGGGGTTGCTAGATGCACCGCGCCGGTTGCCACCAACGATGCCTATGGAAAGGAATGCACTTGGGTTACCGGCTCATCGATCACAAGATCGGAAATCATAATGAATACAGCCAAGACCTGGGACAGCGGACGCGTTCAAGGGATCATGACTCACGAGCTTGGGCACTCGGGAGGCTTGACACACGATCCGGTTTACACAGCAGAGATCCCGAGTACCTCGACCTGTCAGTCCACGAATCAGCATCGCTGGACAATGTGCTCGAAGTTCACGCAGACGAACGCATCATGGGCGGCGAGCACCGAGCGGCATGATCGTGATGATGCCGACGCGATGTACCCGTAGCGGCCAGCCCGGCTTCACGCTCTCACAGAAGGGACGGAACCATGTCTAGCTCCACACTCTCCCAACTGGCCGGGTCCAAGTGGCTTCGGATTGGGATCTTGGTAATCGTCGTCGCAGCGGCGGCAGCGGTTTGGCTGACGCGATCGGGAGAGCGACCGGCGCTCGCGATTGCGCACATGTCGTTCAACGAGATCGAGACGCAACTCTATGCAGAGCTCTTGGCGATTCACGGTGGTGAGGAAGTTTGCAGCATCTCAGAAACCTCAACGCCAGACGCAAGCGGCTACAGCAGCAAGCTCGCCGCTGAGCACGAGAACGGCCTACCGTCCCAGCGACTCCTCGAACGGTTCGAAGAGCTGGAACACAGTTTCGACCAGGTCGACGATTATCACTTGGGCGGGTCCAGCGCGGTGTTTATCGCCTATGCAGAGGATCGCAATGAAGACAGCCTGATCACCTTGTCGAAAGGTGAGACGGTGTATGCCAACGTCGTGGTGATGCACGCCCTGTCGGGCGGGACCAGAGGCGAGGATCGGTGGGAGGTCGTTCACGGTGCTGTGTACTGGATCTGCGATCCATTGGAATAACGAACCCAGTCCAACGGCTCAGCGGCGAGATGACTCGTCACTGGGCGGTCGTCGTTGAGAGCCAGATCGGAGATTTGACGAAGGCATCGATGTCACCCGACATATGAGAAAAGACCTGGCGAACTGCCGCAGCGTCTGCGCCTGCGTTGGAAGGATGTCTTTCATGCTGCGCCGCGTGATTGTTGGTTTGTTGGCGGCCGCATGTGCTGCGACTCTGAGCGTTGCCTGCGGCGCTGCCGACAACCGGAGGCAGAACTCGGTCGAACAAGCCCTGTTCAGTTTGGTCGGACTCTATGTCTACGAGGAGGTCGACGCGGACTCTGAACGTGCGCGAGGAAGTCCGCACACTGGCTTGGACGCGACCTGATGGGACTGGGTCTGGGCCCGCTTCGACGCTGCGCAGCCCCCACCGCAACCACCCCGAGGTCGTCACGATCGATGCCTTGCCCGACGACCCGGACGTGTTCGGCGAGGCGATGCCGGTGGTTACCAAGTGGCGCGAGCAGCAGGTACGGTTCGACCAACACTGGCCCTCGCTTGAGGGGCTGGAGGCGGAGGTGCGCATGCTGGAGTTGGAACTCGAACTGATCGAGCAGCGCCGCCTCACCCTGCCGCCCGGTCGGCTGCCCTGGGCCTGGGACCAGCGGCGACGGGAGGCGCGGCGACGGACGCAACGGCTCGGGACCGTGCATTCGGCGCTGAAGCGGGCGCGCTGGCGACGAAGGCTCATCTGATTGTTCAGCCTGGGGTTGCTAGGCGGCTGAGGGCTTGTGAGGCTTTCATCAGATTTTGCTGAGCCTTCGGGTGGGCACTCACACATGAGGAATGTCAATCTCGATGGCTCCACCGTTGCCGAGCGACTTGGCGACGAATGGCTTGTTGCCCCCGGCAAGTGGCGGTCTGCTTCGAGTCAAGCAGGGAGAGCAAGGGTTGGGACTGGGCGTACCAGTTTCAGACATGCCTCCCCTGGCTTATGTGTGGCCGACGTTATCGCTTGATTTGCCGGGGGCAGCCGTTCAGTGTTTGGTTTGGACGCGGGGCCCAGCGCTGCTGGCTCACAGTCAACCTTGTGAATGGGCGCATGCCCCAGCGTCCCCACTTCCCAGAAGACGTAGTCTCCATACGATCCGGACCCGACAGGCGCTCCGCGGCAACGAGCGAAAGCTGTGCTGCTTCCCCCGTTGGGCGATGGCGATCTCCTGATTGATCGTGTTGGCCGGTTCTGCGTTGTGATCTGGTCGTCTCGCGGGCCTTCAAGAGGCTCGACTAGCGCACAAGCTTAATCGAGGACCAAATCTGGCGTCAGAGGTGCTTCTATGGAGCTACGCCGTGGCAACGATGGTGCTTTGGGCAGCGACGAACGCGGCAGCGGCCACCAAACGCCCGCTCGCCAATCCGCGCTGGTCTGCTGTTCCAGCCGACGCAAGAGCGTCGAGCCCCCCGGGTCACCGCTGCTACGCACGCGCAGAGCCCAGAGCGACCCGCCAATCGTGACGAACGCAATCAGATTGAGCCAGAACCCGCTGGTGCCAACGATCAGCCCGGACCCGGCCTCGGCCTCGACGGTCAAGAGGATGACGCCGACCAGCTGGATAACGAAGAGCACCGGTCCGGCGAACAGGATGATCGCCAAGACAGATCTCGGCAAGCGCGCCAGGTTGAGCCAGCCAACCAGTCCGACCGCGGTCGCGAGCGCGGCGAAGGCGATCGTTCCCCAACCGAACTGCCAGGCGATCTCGGTGCCGCGGCTGATGCCGCCCTCGTTCGCCTCCAGCAACCGGGCCAGATCCTCGAGCGTCGCGCTGGCCGAGCCGAACTCGCCGAACGAGACGGAGAACATGGGCAGGGTGAAGGCGGCGATCAACAGCAACGCGCCGCCGACGGTCAAGGTCAGCCAGGCGTTGAGCCGGGGCGAGGCCAGCGCGGCCGTTAGCCGCGCGAGCGGGCTCGGTTGTTCGCCGGCTGCCCCTTCGTCCTTGGCCTCGGCGTCCGCCATGGGATCCGCGGGGGTGGGAACGGGTGCGGGTTGACCGTTGGGTTCGTCCGGCGGAGCGGCCAAGTTCGGCAGCGGGGGGCGCTCGATGCGCCGTGCCACCGCGACCAAGTCGCGCGCGATGTGCGGAGCCCAGGTGTTCATCGCCGTCACCCGCCAGGAAATCGCGAGCAACAACGTGGCGCCGGTGGTCATGAGCGCGTCGTTGGCGCGGTCGCAGAGCAGCGCGAGCCCGGCGACGACGAGCAGCACGATTAGGCCGGCCGCCAGCTGGGCCGAGCGCCGGGTCAGGGGTCGATAGGTGAGCAGCCAGATGCAGAGCGCGCTCAGGCCCAACGTGGCGATCGCCTGCAGGATGAAGAACGACTGCCGATGCCCGGACAGCCTGTCCCAGAGGCTCGCGTGGCGTTCGAGCCCGACGATGAACAGGATCAGCGCCAGCAAGGTGAGGACGGCGACCCTCGCCCAGCCCCCGCTCGATGTCAGGGTCTGGCCGCCCCAGCGAGCATGACGCTCGTAGCCCCAGGCGCCGAATGCGTCCCATTGCCGCCACAGCGACTCCGACAGAGCAGGAGGATGCGCTGGTTGGGGAAGGTCAGCCATATGCACGGGTCCCTCAGTGGGGTCAGGCTAGCAATCTGCTAACGAGTCTGCCGGTGAGAAAAATGATCGATGGCCGGACGACCAACACCGGCCGAGCGGTTGCCGGACCCTCGTGCCGAACTGGCCCTCATCGACCGCTCCGTCGACGACTCCTTCCGTTGCTACCTCCGTATCGGCCTGCGCTGGCTCAACCGCCGACGGACGATCATCCTCAACGAACTGGTCATCGGCCGCTGTCGTAGCGCCTGGCCCCGACTCCGATCGGGAGGCGGCTTCGCACCTGCCCCGCACTTGATTCAAGGATCACCTCCAACCGCACAGTCGAGGAACGGCTGGGCCTGTTCACGCCCCAATCCTCGCACGCGCCCCCCTCGACCGGCTGGCCAACGCCGGCTACCGGATTGAGACCGAGGATGAGAGTTACCGTCGACGGCTCTCGCTGTACCGAGCCCTGCTCGAACAAAAGGAGGATCTCGATCCGCCAACAGACCACTAACAGCCAGCCATCTACCGGCCGCTCACCTGGTCAGATGACTGTGACGATGGGTGGTCAAGTGACCCTGGCAATCGACATCTCCGTTGACGCGTGCCAGCGACTGACTATCCCGTGAGGGGGTCTCAGCCGATCGCCTGCTGTCACTCGTCGCGACCGCCAGCAGCCGTCATTCGGCCTCCGGTCGCGAGAGCAGGGCCAGCTGGGAGACATGGCAGGTGTCTCACCAAAAGGCCCAGCGCAGGACGCGGCGGTCGCCATAGAAGGGGATCACCCGCTCCAGGGTCACCCCGTGACCCTGGTGTCCCCAGGCGCCGAGCTCCTCATTGGCCCGTTCGGCCAACAGCGGCAGGCCGTTTGGCTGGTACTCGGCTTGCGGTTCGGCCTCGGCCAGAGCCGCCTCGATCTGCTCCACCGTAATCGTCATCGCGCCTCCGACGGCAGAGCATAGACCGACCTGGGCACCGGCTAAGCGAGCGTCCACCTTCTCTACCGGACAGAGGACCCCAACGAGTTCTCCGAAATCGGACGCGCGCGCCCTGTTTACGCCAATCGGAGCGGCGTACTACTGGAGATGGTTTCAGGCTTTGCCAGCATTTCCCGCCCAGAAACGCTGGAGAGTTTCGTCCTTGACTCGAGACCGGCAAGTGGAATGAGGTCTGCTCTCCCCAGCGCCGGACTCACTGAGGGACAAGCGCGCACCTGCTGCGTGCAGCGGTCACGGAATCTGAGGTCCGCTCGATCCTGACTGCTCGGAACGCAGGTCACGCCTGAGCGATGCGCAGTCCGCGCTTCGGCTCGGGAGGACACCAGCACCGGCGCCGGAATCGCGTTCGCTGCTCGTCATCCAACTCCTTGATCGGACTGCGCGTACCGCAGGCCGGTTTTCCCATGCCCGCGCCCGTCGTCCACAGCAGCCAAGCGGCCTCCTGACGACCTCGGATCGCGCCCAAACGCTCAAGATCGCACCCCGGTTCCACCTGTCCGGCATCCGGCTGTGGGCGGAGTGCGCTTGAGATCATCCACCCAGTCACACCGTCAACCGCGACGAATCACACCCCTGATGCCGGGCCGATTCACCATCCCCAGGATCCCCCCCCACACCCACGGCTCAAGTGAAAGGAGCTCACCATGAGGGACACGAACGAGACGAACGGAACGAGAACGAGAGGGCGCTACGTCGGCCCCACGGCTGCACGAATCGCCGAACTGGTTGCGCCGCAGCAACGAGTCAGGTTCGAGCGCGGCTGGTTCTGGACGGCGGCCGTCTGCCACGAGTCCGAGCAGGACCTGCTGGCGTTCAAACAGCGGCCTGACGGCGACGGAATCGACGTCCGTTGCAAGTCGGCCGGCTGTTCTCGCGAGCGGATCATCCGCTCGTTGGAAACCCTCGGCGGTGAGTCGATCTGGTCGGCCTACCGCGTCGAAGACATCCCGGTAGCGCCATCGCCAAGACCCGGGACGGAGTCAACCCCGGCGAAGGACGAAACAAGCGGGCGCTCCTGGCGAGTCGTCCTGGCGCCCTTCGTCATCCTCCTGCTGGCCGCGCCGCTGGTCCTGGGCTACGACCTGCAGGTCGTGGCGCTGAACGCCTTCGGGTTCGGGTGGGCCGGTTGGCTCGTACGCCGCTTCATGGTTGGCCGGCTGCGTTCTGTCGCGAAGCGCCGCAGCTAAAGGGACACCGTCCAGTCCAACCACACGCGAAGGGCCGTCTCTCAGAGGCGGCCCTTGTTCGTCGCCCTCAGGCGACACCCCATCCATCACGCAGTCGCACGTCCTCAAAGAAAGGAGACCAACATGACTGCTGCAACGAGGACCACTCCCCGGCCCACGCTGGAGGAACTGGTCGACCGTCTGATCGACGCCTTCATCGGCGACGACACCCCGACCCCACCCCGCAGCTCGCTCGCGCGAGGCATTCACGAGGCGCGCAGGTTGCGCCGCGCCCGCGACCTCGACGGCGCGCTTGCCGTCTTCGCCGACATCGACTTGAGCAGTGCGACCGAGGGCGAACGGCGCTGGGCCTACGCGGAGTTCCTCGACCTGGCCTGTCGTCAGATCGGCGACGCGCGGGCACAGCTCTACAACCCTGGCATCGGGCGCGCCGCCGTCCTGGCCCCATGCGACAAAGGGACGCTCGAAGTCCGAGCCGTGCTCAGCATGCGTTGGCGTCCCGGCAAGGTCGTCTCGCGGCGCAGCCTCAGAGGGCTCAAGCCGCTGGCCAAGGGCGGGGCATCATGACTCTGACCAGCACTGTCGACATTCCGGCGCTGAAGGCGCGCCACCCGTTGAGCGGCGTGGTCGAGGCGGCCGGCGTTCAGTTGCGCGGCCGGGGCCGGGTCCGCCAGGGCGTCTGCCCCTTCCATGAGGAGACCGAAGGCAGCTTCACGGTCTACGGCGACACGCAGCGGTTCTACTGCTTCGGCTGCGGCCTGGGCGGAGATGTCCTGGACTTCATCCAGCGCTCGGAGCGGCTCAGCCTGCCCGAGGCGATTCGCAGCCTCGATGCCTCGCCCGTGGTTCCAACGATGCCGGATGCTCCGCTCCGAGCCGCGAGCGCGCAGCCATGCGCACCGATCGGCGACCCAGCCTTGCTGACGGCGGCAATGCGCTGCTACCAGCGCCAGCTGCAGCTCAGCCGGGCCGCACCGGCGTACCTCGCCGGACGCGGGATCAGCCTCCAGGCTGCACAACGCCTGGGGCTGGGCTACGCCAGCGGCCACGAGCTGCGCGATTGGCTCAAGCAGGCCGGGTTCGAAGACGAACGGATCCTCTCCAGCGGCCTCGTCCAGGAGCGGCGTGAGCGCTTCCGCGGCATGATCGTCGTCCCCGAACTGATTGGGGGAGGCGTCCATTGGCTCGCCGGGCGGTCGATCTGGCCCGAGGTCCGTCCCAGGTTCCAGGCTCTGCCCGGCCCCAAGCCGGTGCTCGGCCTGCGCCGGCTGGACTGCCAGGCCCCTTGGATCGTCGTCGCCGAAGGGCTGTTCGACTGGCTCCTGCTGACGGCATGGGGCCTGCCGGCCTGCGCCGCGCTGGGCACCCAGGGGATGGACAAACTGGCTTCCTCCTTACAGGGACGCCCCCGCGTGTTCCTCGCATTCGACGCCGATGAGACCGGAAGCGCAGCGGCAACCGAACTGGCCGGACTCCTCGGCGGTCACCGCGCCGCGATCGTGAGCCTGCCCGAGGGCATCGCCGACGTGGGCGACCTGGGCACGCGCCCCGACGGCCGCGCCGTCTTCCTCGACCAATTCAGGCGAGCGGCCGTTGCCGCTCGCTAGCGACGCCGATCCCGGCGGGACCCGTCCCGCTACCACCCAACACCCCAAGTTCACGAAATGGAGGGCCTGCCTATGGCCTCTCGCTGACCGTGCCGGCCCCGCATCAAGTGCGGGACAGGCGGCACGGCGCACGGTTGTAGTCACAGGCAACCGCACCCCACAACCACGAACACCACTGAATGAGGAGCACGACATGAGCAGCAGAAACGGCAACGGAACTGGAACCGCGACAGCGGTCCGCAGGAACAGCCCGCCCCCGACCCGGTCGGGGAACAATGGAAACGGAGCGCGACCGCACACCGCGCCACAGGCAGTCCCCACGCCGACGGCGCCGGAGGCGCTGCACTGGGACGCGCTGGCGCCGGTCGTCACGGAGGCGCTGGCGCAACCGCTCGACCCCCAGCTGGTCTCACAGCGCAAAGGGCGCGGCGGGCGCAAGTTCGACTACATCGAGGGCCACACGGCGATCGACCAGGCCAACCGGATCTTCGGGTTCGGCGGCTGGGGCTACGAGCTGATCGGCGACGTGACCCTGCGGCAGATCGAGTCTGCCGACTCGCGCAACGGCGAAATCACGCGCTCGTCCGCCTACTCGGCGATCGTCAAGGTCACCGTGCCGGGCGCGCCCTCGCGCACCGACGTCGGCTTCCAGGCGGTCACCGACGAGTCGGGCGAGGGCCACGAGACGGCGTTCAAGGGCGCGGTGACCGACGCGCTCAAGCGCGCCCTGCGCAGCTTCGGCGACCGCTTCGGCAACGGCCTCTATGGCGACCCGCCAACCAACTCTCGCGGCAGTCGGCAGCCCGAACCGGCATCAAAGCCTCGCCAGCAGCAACAGGCCGAACGCAGCAGCCAACAGCAGCCGCGACGACGGGTTGCGCAACGGGCGGCGGATCCGGTCCGAGACAACGGGCGCGATGCCCAGAACTTGCGTGCGCAACTGATCGAGTTGAGCGCGCAGCAGGGCTTCTCCGAGGAGCAGGTGCGCGCCGCCGTCGAGGCCAAGACCGGTCGCTCGCTGGACCAACTCGGTCCGGACGAGATCAACCCGCTGATCGCCTCCGCCGCCGAGAAGCTCGAACAGCGGCAGCAGTCCGAACAGGGCTGAGCGAATCAACTCACCCGACCAAGCGGAGCGGGGCCTCCTCGTCAGTGAGTGGCCCCGCTTCCTTCTACCGGAACCATGAAAGGAATCCACTATGACCCTCAGCAACCCACCTCTGACCCCGAGCCGCTCTCGCGTCTTCGACCGCCCTGCAGCGCGGTTCACCGACAAGGGACGGCTCGAAGTACGCGCCTCGGCCCTGGGCCAATGCCGCCGCGCGCTCTGGTACGCGGCCACCGACCAAGAGGTGACCAACCCAATGTCGGACGAGACCAAGACCGTGCTCGAAGTCGGCCAGGCGCTCGAACCGGTCGTCGTCCGCGCGATGCAGCGCCGGTTCTGGACGGTCACCCCGGCCGACCCGCAGGCGCCGCTGCGAGTCGAGGTCGAGGCCGCCCCCGGTTTGACCGTGACCGGTCATCCCGACGCGACCGGCGCGATCGAGCTGTTCGGCGACGAACGAGTGATCGAGGTCAAGACGCGCGGACCGGAAGCGTTCAAGCGCTGGCAGACGCTGGGCGCGGAGCGCAGCCACCCCGAGTCTGTGGCGCAGGCGGCCTGCTACACGCTCGGCCTCTACGGCGAGTCCCACGAGACGGTGATCGCCACGCTCGACACGGGCTCGCGGCGCTGGGACTTCGAGGTAATCCCCGCAGACCGCGTCGAGCGGGCCTGGGACCGCGCCTGCGAACGGCTGGCGCCGCTCGCTGAGCGTTACGAGACATGCGGTCCCGACCCCGAGGCCTTGCCTGACCGTGACTTCGAAGCCTCCGACTGGCAGTGTCGCCGCTGCCCTTACCTCAACGCCTGCCTGCCCGGCGACGCGGCAGAGGTGTTCGATGAGGCAGACACCGAACCGGCCGAGCCAGTCTCGGATGTAGTCGCGCAAGGCGCGCTGCGCGAGTACGAGCAGGTCCAACGACAGCTCAAGTCGCTCGATGCCGATAAGCGAGTCGCGCTCAAGACCCTCCAGCACTGGCTGCAAGCGAAAGGAGAAGCCAAGGCCAAACTGGAGGGTTCGGAAAAGACCCGAACCGTGGGCATGGTCACGAGCCGCCGTTACTCGGTCGACCACAAGCGGCTGAACGCGCTGCTCGAACCAGAACAGCGGGCAGAGATCGTGACCGAGCAGGCCTCGGAGTACCTGCGGGTCAGCTAGACGACCCCTCTGCAGAGCGGTCGCAACACGGGGTCGGTCTCCACTCACTGGGGGCCGGCCCCGCTTTCGTTTAACCCAAAGCGGCGCGGGAGTTCCGCGCCGAAACGCTCTCTGAAAGGAGCACCATCAATGTCACGCACGATCAACCGAATCGAACTCCTGGGCCGGGTCGGGACCGACCCCGAACTGCGCCAGACGAAGAACGGAACCGCCGTCTGCCGCTTGCGGCTGGCGACCGACCGCCGCAACGGCTCCGGCGAGAGCCAGACCGACTGGCACAACCTCGTGGTCTGGGGCAAGACCGCCGAGGCCGTCGCCGAGTACGTCCACAAGGGCGACCGGATCTACGCCTCGGGCCGGCTCGGCTACGACAGCTGGGAGGACCAGGACGGCCAGCGCCGGCAGACGACCGAGGTTCACGCCAACGAGGTCGTCTTCCTCGACAGCCGCAGTAGCAATAGCCAGCCCTCGACCCGAGCGGGGGGCAACGGTCGCCGCGACGACAACGACGGGGACCAGCCCTTCTAGTCACTCACCCCACCAACCGACGCCTCTCCAGAGGCGCACACGGGGCCGCTCTCCCACCGACGCGGAGAGCAGCCCCGCTTCGTTCTCGCACACCGGCGCGGGCGGTCCTCAGCACAAGTCGGGGCAGGCCGCGCCATCACACGCTCTCTGAAAGGAGCACCACCAATGTCACGCACCATCAACCGAGTCGAACTGCTGGGCCGGGTCGGGACCGACCCCGAGCTGCGCCAGACGAAGAACGGAACCGCCGTCTGCCGCTTGAGGCTGGCAACCGACCGCCGCAACTCGGGTGGGGACACCCAGACCGACTGGCACAACCTCGTGGTCTGGGGCAAGACCGCCGAGGCCGTCGCCGAGTACGTCCACAAGGGCGACCGGATCTATGCCTCGGGCCGGCTCGGCTACGACGACTGGGAGGACCAGGACGGCCAGCGCCGGCAGACCACGGAGATTCACGCCAACGAGGTCGTCTTCCTCGACTCGCGCAACAGCAATAGCCAGCCCCCGACCCGAGCGGGGGGCAACGGTCGCCGCGACGACAACGGCGGCGACCAACCCTTCTAGCCGGTCATCCGTCTTACCGACGCCTCTTCAGAGGCGCATCCCAGGGCCGCTCTCCCGCCATTGAGGAGAGCGGCCCCGCTTCGTAACTCACCACCAGAAAGGAACCCGACGTGACCACCCTGAGGGAATCCATCCCCGCGGCCAACGAGCGTCAAGCGCTGCTCGACGCCCTGCGCCAGAACCTCAACCTCCTGGGCGAACTCACGATCCGCTACGAGGTCGAGACCAAGCCCGAGCGGCCCCTCGACATGCCCACCATCTACCGGCCCGAGTCGGTCGTCGATCTGCTCTCAGACGAAATGGAGCAACTCGCTCAGGAGCAGGTCCGGGTGCTGCTTCTGGACCGCAAGAACCGCGTGGTCGGCCAGCGCACGATCTACCAGGGCAACGGCTACGCCGCCCTGGTCCGCCCGGCCGAAGTCTTCCGCCCAGCTGTGATCGAGGCCGTGCCGCACATCGTCGTGGTCCATAACCACCCGTCGGGCGACCCCGATCCGAGCCGCGAGGACATCAAGCTCACCAAGGATCTGGCCGAGGTCGGCCGGCTGCTCGGCATCGAACTCCTGGACCACGTCGTGATCGGCTCCGACGGCTGGGTCTCGCTCAAAGGCCAGGGCCTGATCGACTGAGCCCTCCCTTCTGACACCGCATTCAACGAAAGGACGAGCCATGCTCGACACCCTCACCACGCCTCCTTCGGGAGACGACCACGCTTCCGCATCAAGTGCGGGACAGGCGGCCCAGCTCTACACGATCACGGCGGGCGGCTTCTCCGCCACCTGCGACGCGTTCGCCTCCGACCCCGAGCAGAACCAGCTCTGGTTCGTCTCGATGGTCGGCGCCCAGACCTCGCTCAAGGCGATCTGGGCGGCGCTGCTCAACTCGCCGCCTCAACCAGCGTTCCTGATCCAGGGCGCCGTGGACGACTTGCACGAGGGCGGCTACGAGCGCTGCCAGATCCCCGAGCACAGCATCGGCACCTGGAAGACCAAGATCGCGCGGTTGCCGCAAGCGGGCGCCTACCACGCGATGGTCTACACGCAGATGGCGGAACTCTCATTCGAGCGCGACGCCTTCCTGCTGCTGACCCCGGACGCTTCGGAGGCGCCGGCGCTGCACCTGCGCTTCCTCAACCAGCGCACCGAGTTGCCGATCCACCACAGCTGGGCCGACTGGCTCTGGCAGCAGGGGCTGGAGAACGAGGCCATCCGGCCGCTCAAGTCGGTCGGCCTCAACGCCTGGGCCTGCTACCACGACCCGCAGCAACTCGAGACCGAGCTCTCAGCGGCCGTCAAGTACGGCGCGCTCAAGCTGCCGCGCGAACTGAACGGAGGATCGGCATGACCGACCGCTACGTGACCGTCACGGTCGAGACGAGGGTAGGCGAGGACGACATCGCCGGAGAGGAGATCACCGCGATCTACAACTTCGACCTCGAAGAAGACGGCTCGCAGATCGAGGAGGGCGTCCACGAGGACATCCACGACCACCTGCTCAACCTGCTTGAGCAGTACCAGGAGGAGCACCCATGACCGAAGCGTCGGACGACCAGATCATCGTCAGCGTCCGCCTGGGCGCCGACGAGACGGCCCGCTGGTGGCTCCAACCACCGGAGTCCGGCTGGCAGATCGCGCAGATCGCAGAAGACCTCGAAGAACACCTAATCGGCCTCGTTGAGGCTGACCACGAACGAAAGGACACCGAATGAGACTCGCCGGACAACTGAAGGGCGGCTACTATCCGACGCCGCCGCGCGTGGTCGACTACATCCGCTCCCTGCTGATGGCGCCGATCCGCTACGGCCGCAACCGGGACGACATCGTCCGTTTGCTCGACCCCTGCTGCGGCCCGGGCGACGCCCTGTCGCAGCTGGCGGGTTCGATCAACCGCCACGTCCAGATCGAGACCTATGGGGTGGAACTGCACACCGAGCGGGCGCAGGAGGCGGCCGAGCGGCTCGACCACGCGCTCTCCAGCGACCTGTTCCGCTGCTCGATCGCCAACCGCGCGTTCAACCTGCTCTGGCTCAATCCGCCCTATGACCACGACCGCGAGGACAAGCGAGTCGAGCACGCGTTCCTGACCCACTGCTCCCGCTACCTGGAGCCGGACGGGGTGCTGGTCTACATCATCCCGCGCTCGCAGATTGCGACCTCGGCGCGGTTCCTGACCACCAACTACCGACGCGTCCGGGCCTGGGCCTTCCCCGAGCCCGAGCGCGAGCAGTTCGAACAGGTCGTGATGCTCGGCGTGCGCAAGCCGCAACCGCGGCCCGACGCGCGAGCGATGGCCGACCTGCTCGCGGGCGTGGACGACCTGGAACCGCTGCATCACGACCTGCGGCCTGAGTACGACGTCGGCATGTCGGCTCCGGGTCCGGTGATGTTCACGACCCGGGTGATCGACTTCTCAAAAGCGGTCGCCGAAGCGCGCAAGCGCGGGCTCTGGGCCCAGGACGAGATCACGGACGCCTTCTGGCCGCCTACGGACCGCTCCACGCGCCCACTGATGCCACTGCGCAAGGGCCACCTGGCCATGCTGGTCGCGGCCGGCTTCCTCGACAACCTCGAACTGGAAACGCCCGAATCACGTGTGCTCGTCAAGGGGCGCACGACCAAGGAGATGGTCCTGGTCGAGGAGGGCGAGACGCACGACGTCTACCGCGAGCAGCTGCAGACCAGCGTGGTCACGCTCGACCTCGACACCGGCCGGATCGAACGGATCGAGGCGTAGCGGGCCCGAACGAATCGAACCTCAAGAGCTCTGCGCGGCCGGGCGGACGCGCGTTGCCACCCACACCGCCCACACCTGAATGGAGACCGACCTTGCCCCGACTCAGAGTTCACTACGCCTGCGACCGTTGCGGGCACACGTCGTCCGCCGAGTACTTCGACTACCGCTACCACGAGACCGAGGTCGTCCGAGCGCCCTGCGGCGGCTGCGGCTACATGACGCAGCACACGCCCCAGTGCGCCGACCGGATCAAGGACGACGACCGCTAACCGAGCGATCTCTCACTGAACCAAGCGAGCGGGCGAGGGACGGAACCCCTCGCCCGCTCTAGTCAGATTTGGAGACCTGACATGACCCAGAGTACCCAGTGCGGCTTCTGCCGCGAGAGCTACGAAGTCGGCGACCAGACGTACACGCCTGACGCCGATGCCCTGCCGCTCAACCAGTGCGCGACCTGCGCCCGGCAGGACGCCCGCGGCTGCCGCGAGCGCGACTACGGGATGTTCGACTGGCGGCCCGAGGACCGGGTCGAGCTGGTCGACTGGCAACCCAGCGACTTGGTCTGGCTGGCGGCCGATGCCTGAGCACCCGCCGCTTCTACCGGACTTCAACGCCTACGTCACGATCGGCCAGGTCGTCACCGAACTGCTTGAACTCGAGTGGATCGACCCTGATGACCTGGCCGACCGCAAGGACGTCCGGCTGCTGGCCGAGCGACTCGACGCCGTCGCCCCCGAGCGGCAACTGCCACTCGCGCTCACAGCCTGACCACGACTACGCCCGACCTGCTGCCTGTGCGGGTCGGGCTGGAACGGAACATCATCCATGAACCGCTGGATCAACGACCGCGGCTGCCACATCTACTTCGACAAGACCGTGCCCATTGACGAGCACGGCAACGAGACCGGTAAGGGCGCCTTTTCCTGGTGGTGCACCTGCAACCGCAGCCAGGACGACTACGAGAGCCTGCCCGCCTGCGTCCAGGACGCACGGGCCCACATCGAGGAGTAACCATGAACCTCTCAGAGTTCATCGACACCTACCGCGAGGCGATCACGAAGCGGATCGTCCACAGCTACCCACCCCGCTACCGCCCGGCGGCCGACGACCGCCCGATGCCCCGACTCAAGCGCCGGCCGATGGGCGCCCAGGAGACCGCGATCCGCGGCGCCGCGCTGAGCCTGACCGAGCAGCGCGGCACGACCGTGGTCGGCGAGATGGGTGTGGGTAAGACGTTCATCGCCATCGCCGCCGCGCAGTTGGCCGGCTTCCGCCGTGTGCTGGTGCTCTGTCCGCCCCACCTCGTCGGCAAGTGGAAGCGCGAGATCGAGGACACGATCCCGCTGGTCCGCACCGGCATTGCCGACAGCATCACCGACCTGGAGCAACTGCGCCATCAGGAAGGCCCCGGACCCCAGTACGTGGTCATGTCGCACTCGCGGGCCAAGTTGGGCCACCGCTTCCGTCCCGCCTACTGGATGCGCCGGCTCAAGGACGAGGACGGCAACCCCGTCCGGGACGAGGAGACCGGGGAGTTCATCATGACCCCGGCCTGTCCCGACTGCACCACACAGATCGTGAACGCGGAAGGCGTCCCTATCCCGCACCGGCAGTTGGACAAGAAGCGTCACACCTGCCCCAACTGCGGGACGCCGCTGTGGACGGCCGAGGCGCGACCCGTGCAGACCGTGACGACCGACTACAACACCGGTCTGATCGCCCGCCGAACACCCGGCCAGGGCCCGCGCAAGTACCCGCTGGCCGACTACGTCAAGCAGCGCATGCGCGGTTACTTCGACCTCTTGATCGTGGACGAGGTGCACGAACACAAGGGTCGCGGTTCGGCCCAGGGCGTCTCGGCCGGCATCCTGGCCGACGCCTGCGGCAGGTCGCTGGCGCTGTCGGGCACCCTGATGGGCGGGTATGCCTCGACCCTCTTCCACCTGCTCTACCGGTTCTCGCCCGAGATTCGCTCGGAGTTCCGACACTCAGAGGAGCGCAAGTGGGTAGAGCGTTACGGGTTTCTTGAGCAACGCGTGCGCCACGACCGCGACGATGACCCGACCGAGGACGGCTCCGTCTCGCGCCGCCGCAGCTACCGCAAGCAGGTCAAGGAACGGCCGGGGATGGCGCCAGCGGCGCTGTTCCACATCATCGGCCACTCGCTCTTCCTCCGGTTGGCCGATGTCGCCTCGGGACTGCCCGCCTACGAGGAGCAGATCCAGGTCGCGAGCATGGACACCGAGGAGGGCCTGCACGGCCTCTCGCAGGCTTCGGCCTACCGGATCCTCGCGACCGACCTCAAGCGGGCCCTGCTGCAGGCGATCGAGCGCGGCTCGGCGCGGCTGCTCTCGACCTACCTGCAGGCGCTGCTGGCTTACCCCGAGGGCTGCACCAGGGGCGAGTCCGTGTTCGACCCGGACACGGGCGACCTGATCGTCCAACTACCGCCGCTCGACGCCGAGCGCATCTATCCCAAGGAGCAGCAGCTGATCGACCTGGTCGCGCAAGAGCGCCTGGCCGGACGGCGAGTGCTGGTCTACGCCACCCACACCGGGACGCGCGACATCACCGGCCGGCTCGAGTCGCTGCTCAACCGGCATGGGTTCAAGACGGCGGTGATGAAAGCCGACCGGGTAGAGCCGAAGCAGCGCGA
This sequence comes from Dehalococcoidia bacterium, assembly GCA_964291525.2. GTDB lineage: Bacteria > Chloroflexota > Dehalococcoidia > Bin125 > Bin125 > Bin125. The sequence continues at coordinate 48,037 of OZ219764.1, forward strand.
GGCCTGGGTCGCGAAGCGCGTCAAGGAAGGCGTCGACGTCCTCATCTGCCACCCCCGCCTGGTCCAGACCGGGCTTGACCTGATCGCCTTCCCGACGATCTGCTGGTACGAGACCGACTACTCGGTCTACACCATGCGTCAGGCCTCGCGGCGCAGCTGGCGGATCGGTCAGACCCAGCCGGTCAAGGTCGTGTTCATGGCCTACCGCTCGACGCTGCAGGCCGACGCGCTCAAGCTGGTCGCGCAGAAGCTGCAGAGTTCGCTAGCGGTCGAGGGCGACCTGCCCGAGGACGGGCTGGCCGCCTACGGCGACAACGGCGATGACCTGATGATGGCCCTGGCCCGCAAGCTGGTCTCGGGCGAGACCGACTCGGAACCGGTCGAGGACATCTTCACCCAGGCCCAGCAGGTTGCGGCCCAGGCCGAGCAGCTGCTGGTTGACGCCGAATGGGAGCGGCTTGCCGCGGAACCGGAGACGCTGGTCTCGGTTCTGCCGAGCGACGGGGAAGTTGCGCCAGTGGTCGAACTGGTCCCCTGCGCGAACAATCACGGCCAGGCGGAGCAGCAGCAATCTCTGTTCAGCTGGGCCGAGTTCCTGATTGACCAGCCTGAGCAAGCGAAGCACCGCGGGCGCAACAGGCGACCCTCGGGGCCGTCGCTCTTCGATTGGGCGCTGGAACGGGAGCAGGAAGCCGGACTGGTCGCCGCCGGAGGCTGAAGCCGGACCTAAAGGGGGAGGTCGCCGCGTATGCGGCGGCCTCCCCTGACGCGCCCATGTGGGTTGTTTTTTCGTGTCCGGTCCCACGCCTGAAGCGGCTGTGTCCCTCGGTCCGCCACAGGGAAATCCATCCTTTGCCGTCGACCGATTCAGGTCTGGTTTCCCATCGTGTGTGCCCGCGATCGATCAGTTTTTCTGCCGCTGCAAGGCCGAAGCCTCGCGACACACTGGTGATGAGCGTGACCTGTTTCTCCAGTACCATGGTTGGGCCTCCACCGTAGACATTGCCCGTCTTCCCAGATGGTGTTAGCGAATTGCAGGTTGGGGCCTAGCAAGAGTTTGCTTGGACTGGCTGACGGAGCCCTGGACGTTTGAATTCATGCAGCGCGCGCTGCTCGCAGGCATCGTGGTGTCGGTGGCTGCGGGTATGGTTGGCGTGTTTGTCGTCTTACGCGGCCTGGCATTCCTGGGCGACGCGGTCGCCCATACGCAGCTCGCAGGTGCGGCGGTGGCGTTGGTGTTGGGCGGCGGCGCTGTTTTGATCACACTCGGCGCCGGGATTGCGGCGGTACTAACCGCTCTGGGAGTGGCGCTGCTGACGATTCGGGGTCGACTCAGAGAAGACACTGCAATCGGGATCATGTTTGCCGGGTTCTTCGCTCTTGGCGTCCTTCTGATCTCCCGGCAGCGGACATTTTCCGTCGATCTCGGTTCGCTGCTAGTCGGTCACATTCTCGGAGCATCGTGGACAGACCTGATCGTAATGTCGATCCTCACGGCCGTCGTGTTGGTGGCCGTGTTCTCGTTCCTTCCGGAACTACGATTCATCGCCTACGACCCGGAAGTGGCAGCCGTCTCTGGAGTGCCGGTGACCTTGATGTCAGTCGGACTGCTAGTCGTGATTGCCCTGGCGACAGTGGTCGCGTTCCGACTGGTAGGCGTGATACTGGCAATGGCGATGCTGGTCACTCCGGCCGCCGCCGCCTTGCTTATCTCAAACCGACTGACGAAAATGATGCTGTGTGCCGCATTAGTGGGTATCGTCTCGACCGTTGTGGGCCTGTATGCGTCCTTCAACCTCGATCTCGCAGCCGGACCATCAATCGTGCTGACCGCGGTGCTTTCACTGGGAGTGATCTTCCTCCTCAGCCCGAGAGGGCTGCGCAGCGCGATACGTTCCGATGTATTCGGTATGGCTGATTCGCCAGATGATGTCCCGCTCGAAGCACTTGCCGCCTGGCAGCGAGTTCCAGTTGCCTGCTGGCGAGCATGCCGGCGCGTCGGGGCGTTGCTCACTTTCTGGCGGTCGAGTTGAGCGTCCTCTGCAACAGCGCCCTGAACATGTACTGCGGTTACCAACGCAATCAGTCGATCGCCTCGTGGATGTCGTACAGGGTGCGGTGTTGTTCTTGTTTGACGAACTTCTCCTAGTCGGAATAACAGCGCTTGGCCAGCTCCTTGACGGACGAGACGTCGATGATTCGGCAGCTGAGCCAGTCGACTAGCTGGGGCATCTCCAGATAAAGGAAGCGTTTGTCCTGATGGACCGAATTGCCGCAGAGCGGCGCGTGGCCTTTTCGGTCCACTGCTGCACGAACTCGACGATCTCCGTCTGGGCCTGCTCAATCGACACTTCGGACGCTTTGACTCGCTTGATCAGGCCGGAACCGTGATGAGTGCGCCGATTCCAGGCGTTCATCACGCTGAGTTCTTCTTTGGTGCGTTGAATGGCGAAATCTGGTCCGTCGGCAATGATGTTGAGTTCGGGGTCGGTGATCAACACGGCGGCTTCGATGATCACATCACGGCCTGGATCGAGCCCCGTCATTTCGAGGTCGATCCAGACCATGTTGTGCTTGGACTGCGCCGGCTGAGAGGCTGAGAGGCGATCTGACATCGCGTCTCAGCCTAACGGCCTATCGAGTCAGCTATTGTTCCGCGATGGCCTTCGCGTTGCCGACGAGGATGCCGATGTAGGTCGGGTTGTCATCAGTCGGCTGCGACCAGATGATCCGCCGCTCAACGCCCGTCTCGTCTGAAATCGTGTCAAGTAAGGCGGAGTCGAACTGCGGCTCGTGGAACACGGCTTGCACGCCTTCATGCTCGATCAACTCGATCAGTTCGGTGATCGCTTCGGCGCTGGCCCCCTGCTCCGGTCCCTCGACTACGAATCCGGCGACGACCAACTCGTAGCGGCGCGCGAAGTAACCGAAGGCGTCGTGGAACGTGAAAAGCAGTCGTTGGTCGGCAGGCAGATCAGCAAGCAGCGAGCGGACCTCTTCGTCGGCTTCGGCGATTTCGGCGAGATATTGGTCACGGCGGTCGGCGATCTCGTCGGCGTCGTCGGGACTCAGATCAATCAGGCGAGCAGCGATGGCCGTGACGGACGCCTGAGCGATATCGGCGTCGAACCAGAAGTGCGGATCTTCGCCGGCGTGGTCGTGTCCGTGTTCGTCCTCCTGCGCCTGTTGCTCCTCTTGCTGTTGCTCGTGGTGCTCCTCGTCGGAACCGAGCAGGCCTTCAAACGGGTGCAACTCATGCCCCATCGCTTCGACCGCATCGGCGAGTTCAAGGATGTCTTCCGCGTTCTCTTCGATTGCATCCTCATAGGACGCTTCCAGCCCGGCACCGTTGATCACAACGAGGTCAGCCTCGGAAACGGCTCGGATATCATCCACGCTCAGTTCGAGCGTGTGCGCATCGGCGCCGGCCGGCACCAGCGAACGGACATCCACCAGATCGCCGCCGACCTGGCGCGCCCAATCTGCGATCACTTGCGTCGACACAACCACCTGGATCGGCGCCTCGTCGGCATCGTCGTTGCCGCAGGCGAGCGAGCTGAAGGCGGCAAGAGCTACAGACACGAGGAGGAGGACGCCAAGCGCCAACAAACGAATACGGGACATGGAGGAGAACTTCGACCGTCTAGGCGGCTGATAGCCGCATGGTAGATGGCCTGAATGGCAGGACCGATCCGCTGCTCTGCGAGATATCATACAATGCGCAAAGATCGTTCGATACCGACCCCGGACACGGGGTCCTAGAAGCCGGAATCACAGCGAAAGCGGGGTAACCGTGAGCCGACGCGACGCCACGCCGCCCCCCCCCCGAGAGACATCGCACGATCACGACTCGCACGACGACCACGATGATCACGCCGGTCACGACCACGATGATCACGCCGGTCACGACCACGATGACCATGCCAGCCACGACCACCACGACCATGATGATCATTCAGGGCATGATCATGACGATCATGCCGGCCACGACCACGACGATCACTCAGGTCATGACCACCACGATCATGCGCACGACCTGAGAGATCAGAGCCGGCGCACGCTGGTCATCTCGCTCGGCATCATCATCTTCTTCATGGTCGTTGAAATCATCGGCGGCATCCTGTCCGGCTCGCTGGCGCTGCTAGCCGACGCCGGACACATGGCGACGGATGCGGGCGCCATCGCTCTCGCGCTACTGGCCATGTGGATCGCCGACCGTCCCTCCTCGGTCGACCGCACCTTCGGATTCGCCCGAACCGAGATCCTGGCCGCCTTCGTCAATATCCTCACGCTCTGGTTGATCTCAGGCTGGGTGATCTGGGAAGCAGTGCACCGGATCGGCGGCAATCCGGAGGTCGAAGGCGTGTTGATGACAGTGGTCGGCGTTGTCGGCCTGCTCGTGAACATCTTCGTCGCCTACATCCTGCACGGCTCTTCGGAGCACAGCCTGAATGTCCAGGGAGCATTCCTGCATGTCCTTGGCGACTTGCTCGGATCAGTTGCCGTGATCGTTTCAGGCATCTTCGTGCTGGCATTCGGCTGGCACCTGGCCGACCCGATCGTCAGCATCCTGATCGGCATCTTCATCTTGGCGCTCTCCTACCGGCCGGCCAAGCAAATCTTCCACATCCTGATTGAAGGGGTGCCGTCGCACATCGATCTCTATGCGCTCTGTCATGACATCGAATCGCTTGACGGAGTGACGCTTGTGCACGACGTCCACGCCTGGACGATCACCTCCGGCTACGACTCAATCTCGGCGCACATCCTGATCGACGACGACCATCCGGACCGTCAGGGACTACTGGACCAGGCGAAGGAGATCGCCCGGGATCAGTATCACCTGAGCCACATCACCTTCCAGGTGGAGACCTCGGTACAGGGCTGCACGGAAGACCACCACGTGGGGCACCTCGAGGCGACCACGCGGGCAGGAGCGGACTGAGGCTCAGACCAACGATTGCGTACAGATCGCCAACAGCGGCGATAGATAGGAGCACCCATGACGACAGAGACCCACACGCACCAGTACGAGCACAGTGCGCACCACGCGCACAGCGCCGCCGAGGTGGCGGAGCACGACCACTGCCAGTCCGAGCACGACTGCAGCTGCGACCACAGCGAGCACTGCTGCTGCTGCGAGGACTCGAACTGCGCCAGCGGCGACTGCGACTGCCACGGCGCCGACTAGTTGCGAGTTGCGAGTTTCACCAGAACGCCCATCTCCCCTTGTGGGTAGATGGGCGTTCTTATCGGCCTGTCCGCAAGGCCTTGAGGACCGCCTGGCCATGATCGGCGGCCTTGGCGCGTTTCCAGACTTTCGTCAGCACGCCATCCGGTCCGATGATGAAGGTAGCGCGGGTCATGCCCCTGTTCTCGTGGTCGTAAGACTAGGACTGTTAGGGTCGTTTGCACAGGACTAGGACGAACCATGACGACTGCAGGCCCTGCGACCCCTCTGGCATTCGATGACCTGTTCGCGACGATGATCGCTGGCGCGCAAGCTGGTCTCGGGCGAGAACGACTCGGAGCCGGTCAAGGACATCTTCCGCGAGGCCCAGCAGGTCGCCTCAGACGCCGAAGCGCTCCTCTTGGACGACTGATGGCAGCGGCCGGTTGCGGAGGCGGAGTCGCCGTTCGCCGCGCTACCGAGCGATCGCGCTCAGCGCCTCCACCATCTACGCTATCGTGACGGCCAACGATTTCGGTTCTGGTCAAACTTGGCTTGTCACTGACCGCGATGCACAGACGGGCGCGGCAGGATGGACGATCGCTGTTGGATCCGCGTTCTACCAGACGAGCACCTCAATGAGGTTCGACTCTAGTTCCAGCTATCAGTTCAGCGGCAGGGGCACGGCCAGGGCCGAGCCCCCAACACGACAGCACCGACCTTCGTGTCGGCGACGGCGAGGGGCACGTCGGTGGTGATCACGTTCTCGGAAGACCTGGTCTCGTCCTCGACGCCCGACTCCGCGTTCACTGTCGAGCGCACCCGCACCAGCACCAAAGCGACCGCCACGCTCAGCAGCACCGCGCGAGGATCTCGGGCAAGACGGTTACGCTGACGCTCGCCTCGGCCGCCGCGATCCGATCGACACGAACGGATAGGTTACCTACACGAAACCCTCGAGCAGCGCGCTCAAGGACTCCGCCGGCAACGAAGTCGCGAGCTTCACAGATTGGCCATTGACGAACAACACCTTGCCGACGCGTGATGTCTAGACCGCCAACCTGACGGTAGCCCAGAGTACAAGCACGACTACTATAGGCCATAAGCGAAACACTCTTGGAACGCTGAGCAGCGCGGATTTCACACTAAACGGCACGCTGTTCCAGGTCCAAGAGATGGTGTTTGATTCTGACCCCGACAGTTTCATCCTCAATTTGACTCCGCAGAATCACGGAGTCGTCCCCGGTCTACTGTTCAGTCTGTACTTGGCTGGCAACGATTCTCGCTTGGCAGCGCAGTGGGGCCTAACGAGACCGTACTGCGAACTTTTTCCTGGGAGATCGTGCTGTAGGCACGGATTGAGATTCTCACGAAGTCAAGAGGCTCCGCTGGGATCGAGTCACCTTATCCGGCGCGGCCAACCTCACGACTTCATCAGAAGTTAGCGCCGCCGTGAGACACATGAGCTCGCATCCGATCCTGTGGCCCGCCTGTGTCGCAAGGGAGGCAGGGGGAGGTGCAGCTTCACTATCTGGGGCATCGGGTGGTCGACAACCGTCTTGGGTTGGAAGCTGGCGTTGAGCTGACCCTGGCCCGCGGCTGTGCCCAACGCAAGGCGGCGATTGCGATGCTCGAACGCAGTGACCAGGGCCTGGCCGCGCTCGGTGCCGGTCGGGCCAACGCCGCACGCGACTTCGACTGGGGCCTGCGCGACCAGTGGGTAACGCCGCGCATCGCCCTCAACAACCAAGGCGGCGAAGTGCGTTCCTTGGAGACGCGAAACATGTTGGCGTGCCGTGCCAGCTGACCACGAGAAGGTCACATCTCGGCTTGATCTCGTTAAGAGCTCCGGCAGCAGGTGTAGGTGCATCCTGACTTCTGAGCCCCCTGCCCACGGCAGAAGCTATGCTTGGAACCATATTCGAGGTAACCGTGTGAGGAGCCAACCAAATTGTTGACCAAGATGCTCAGTTACACACACGACGAGCCTGAGCGATCCATGGCGAAGCGCTTGCACATCGAGTGCCAAGCGAGTAAGCGGCCAATGAGGACGGCATTAGAAGGGTCACCGAGCTACAGACCAATATGCTGCATCCTGCCGCTGCACACCGACTCCGCCGCAACAGGACTAGGTAATCCTCTATGCCTCACCTTCCGACTGCCACAACGCCCACTGTACCTTCCTCAAGCGCTCGGACGGAAGTCCGAATACATCTCACTACGCTACTTCACACACGAGCCCCTACCTCTCTCCACAATGAGATCAATGTCCGCAGCCACGTGTGCCGCGCCTCAGCCGCACCTAGCCAATCCGTCTGCCCCTCCCCTTCCGATCCAGCCACGTCCTAGTCCGCCGACCTCCCAGTCCCCCGTCTTTGACGCCAACATAGCTCGCAGCGCTCCCAGACATCCTTTCCAAAGATCCTTTTCCTGCACCTACCAACTCCATTAACGCTAGAATGCTAGCCAATGGCCACCCAAACACACGACCCTGCATTGCACTCAGTGAGAAACACTCTCGTACGTGTTGGTTACGATGATCGCGCAATCATCTACGACTACGACTTTGCTGCACCAGGTTCCTCTCATGGCCGCGACCAAGTCGATCTGGCAGCCTTCTCTGATCCGATACAACATGACTTGCGCACCTCTTGCGTCGCAGTCACGCGTATCACGCCAAACGACGAAGTCCACCTCCTACTAGATAATTTGAGCCATCTTGCTGTTCCCATTGCCCTCACCCTCACTCCCGACGGAGCAGACATCTGGTCGGTCAGAGGAGCAGAACACTCACGGCTCATCGAATCAGTTAGTCACGATGGCCTGCCTCACTACATCACAGAGCACGCCCGTGACTTCCGCCCGGCGAATCTCCATGCTGCTAAGACCAATGGCCAACAACTTACTTTCTTTGATCTAGACCGCTCTCTCCTCGAGTTTGCACTTGACAGCACACAAACGCTATTGGTCGAGCGCTTTGAAACAGTCGTTCGGGTCGCCACAGACGCCCTCAACCTGCCTGACGGACAATCGGACAATCTCCCCGCGAAAGCAGCATTGCAAGTACTGGCAGCTGCGATTCTCGATGATAAGGGGTTACTCGGCAGCACTTCGCCAACGACTGCTACAGCCTTGCTCGGACACGCTGCGAAACGGTACAGCAAGTACTTCGATCAGAACACGGCCCTCTCGCTAAGCGGAGACATACTTCAGGAGATGCTTCGCGGCCTTCGCTACAATATTACTTTTCGGAGCTATACCAACGAAATGCTAGGGTACTTTTATGAGAATGCATTTGTTGATCAGGATGTAAGGCGTCAACTTGGAGTGTACTACACCCCTCAGATCCTGGCCAGAAGAATTCTCAGTAGACTGCCCGTCGAAGAACTACGTCCTTCCAATAGAGTTGTCTTTGATGGCAGTAGCGGATCAGGAAACCTTCTGTTGGCAGGCTATGAACGGTTGGAAGCGCTCTTGCCTCGTGATTGGGACAAGCAGAGGAAACACGACTACCTCGTGCGTCGAATCAGAGGGGAGGATGTCGATCCTTTTGCCGCTCAAGTCGCTGCCCTTTCATTGTTCCTCCTAGATTTGCCAGCCGGAGACCCTTGGGATGTCTCCGGAGCAGACTTCTTGACCTCTCGACCAGCAGACCTGCGCCCTGCTCCAACAATTCTCGTCGGCAACCCTCCCTTTAGGGAGGAACGATCGTCAGACGGCAAGCGCTTGCAAAAGGCAAGCTTGTTTGTGTCACGATATCTAGACCTACTGACGGCAGATAGCATGCTAGGCCTCGTACTGCCCGAAACCTTTCTTGAGAATTCGAGCTGTGCGAATGTCAGAAGGCGCTTGCTCGAGGAATGCGACCTTCTCGAGCTTTGGCATCTCCCGGAAGGTATCTTTCCAATGTCTAGTGTCGCGACTATTGTTGTACTCGCTAGAAAACAGCGACTGACCGCGCCACGCCAGGCAAATCCAGTGAGAGTCGAGAGAGTATCGGCCCGTCCAGAGAGCATTAGCAGCTTCTTGACTGGCGGCCGTCCTAAGTTTTTATACATCGTTCCATCGACGGACGAATGGCGCTAGGAACCAGGGTTTCATACTTTTACTTCGTCAATGGAGAAGGACCTTTGGCGTGCACTTGAAGGTTCCGGTCGGCTGGGCGACGTCGCAACCGTGCGAAACGGCATAATCGTAGGTCTACCCCAGAGGAAGTCGCATCTGTCGGAACGCCAGCGAGGACCAGATTGGAAACCGTGGCTCAGCGGTGCAAGCGATCTAGTACCATATGCAGTACATCCAAAGGAGCAGCTCTTCCTAAGGTGGCCAGGCAACCTGGAGAGACCTCGACCGAACCTCTTCCGAGAATTCGCCACAGGGCGAGCGAAGGTGCTCGTCAATGCCGGCAGGAATCCAGGAAGTCCGTGGAGGATCTACGCAGCCGTAGATGAAGTGGGTTACTACCCAAGCCAAGCATTGCATTGCGTTGTTCCAAAAGGCCAATCAACCACCGTGGAGGAAATTGCAGCAGTCCTCAACAGTCCAGTCGCCAGCGCCTGGGTTGACAGCAGAAATCGGCGCAGGTGGATCGCTGCTCGTACGCTACTTGCAATGCCATTCCCTGATTTCTCCGATGCCATGCGAGGCTCCATAGTTGGCCTAGTACAAGACGTTATGGGTCTCTTGCGCCAGGAAGTAATCGACGTCGACGAAGAAGAGGCTCGGCTCGAGAAGCTCCATGCGCTTGTTACTTCGATTGATCAGCTTGTATTCGAATCGTTCGAGATTGGCCAAGAAGGTCGGAGCGCGTTAGACAACTTGTTTGCCGGGTACCGCCGTCCTGGAACGAAAAGGGGAAGTAGCCTGTCGTCAGCCGACTCAGCGGATATCACGGATGCCGTCAGTGGTTGGCCAGTTACTGGGCAAGTGATAAACGTGAGTGCGAAGGACGATTCTATAGTCATGTGGCTGCGGGGATTGCACGATAGCCAGCCATTCTCTACAAGCATACCGGACGAAATGCCCGGTTGGGCACTTCGGCCCGACACGGCTTTCCAGGCAGAGAGCCCCAAGCACATGGTAGAGCCTGAAGAATTTAGGCCGACTGAGCTGAGGAGCTTTTCTCCGATCGACTTCGCCTCTTCAACGAACCTAGAACTAGTCGACTTGCTCCAACATCCATCCAAGCTCAATGATCTCTACGAAGGCTGACTCATGCTGCCCTCAGAGCAATCACCGCTGGTTGCCTCCTTTCTTGACGTCGGACAAGGCGACTCAACTGTGGCCGTCTTGCCAGACGGAGGTGCGGTTCTCGTGGACTGCCCAGCTGGCCGATCTGCAACGGTGTTGCAACATCTCAACGAGTTGGGAGCAACGAGCCTGGAATTGGTCGTCATCACGCACTCTGACCTCGACCACGCAGGGGGCGTTATTGATGTTGTAAAAGGCTTTGCGGGTCCTACGACCGCTCTCGTAATGCTGAGGGATCGTGTTCTGCGCCCTAACAAGCTCGCTAATCGGCACTACAACGTACTACTTCGTGAGCTCATAGAACTGATGCGAAAGGGAGTTCCATTGCGCGAACCATACGCGGGAACAGTATTTCCTCTGGGCGATGCAGCGGTTACTGTGGTGCATCCTGCGCAGTCAGATACTCTAGACTCCCAGATTCGAAGAGAGGTGAATGATTCTTCAATGGTGTTGAGAATCGAATACGCGGGCAATAGAATACTTTTGGCCGCAGACGTCCAGAGACGCGGATGGCAATGGATGATCGAACGAAACACGGACTTGAAAGCAGACGTCTTCAGGATGCCACATCATGGTGCTTGGTACAGTGGCGTACCTTCACTTAACGACGTTCTCCGCCTCGTCGATCCAGCACTCGCAGTAATCTCCGTCGGTTCAACCAACAGCTATGGGCACCCCGGTGAGCAAACCTTTGAGGCACTTCGCTCTTTGGGCGGCAGAACTAGGTTCATATGCACTCAGGCAACGGCAGCCTGCCACTCTGATTTGGAAGATGTTGCAGCTCAGGTTCGTGACGTTGTAGCCAGGGAGGGCCTCAGCGGTCACTCGTTTCTAAAGCCGCGTTCATGTCCATGCGGCGGAAGTGTTACGGTGCTTCTTTCGAGAGACGGATTGGTCGTACGTCCGAGTCGAGAGGCGCACCAGCAGATTGTCGGGTTGTTTGAGAATCCTCAGTGCCAGAGTTGACATTGCCTTCTGCGGGTTGGCACACAGATACAAGGTATGAAGTACAAGCCTTTGAGGCGAGACTGGCAATTAGAACGCGTCTCAGTCCAGGAGTTGGGCCCACTGTCACAGAGGGTTTTGGATAAGTGTAAGGGGTCCTAGCTTCCAGCTTGCCTCGCCATAGTGATCAATTGCTCAGCGGGCCGAAAGGTTCACGAGAGTCTGGGACGCTCTGCCGTTGCGCTCCAAGAGGGAGAACCCCGCCAGTGCAACGACATCTCTGTATGAGCCTCACTCCCTCGTTCCCTATCTGTCAACAGCGCTCGAAAAGTGATCCACCTCATCGGTGAAGAGGTGTTCGACTTGGGGTGATGGAACTGGTCGGATTAGGGTTGGTTTCACCTCCGCTCAAGTTGTGGTCGGACGACGAGTCTGGCAGGGCTAGCCCTTGGTCGTGAGGATGTGGGCGTGGTGGCCGATGCGGTCGAGCAACGAGGTGGTCAGCTTCTCGTCGCCGAAGATCTGAACCCACTATTAGAACTCGAGGTTGGGGGTGACGATCGTGGAACGCCGCTTGTAGCGATCGGCGAGCAGGTCGAAGAACAGGTCGCTGCGTGCCTGGTCGAAGGGCACTAAGCCGAGTTCAACGACAATCAGCAGGGCGACACGCAGGTAGCGCTCGTGCAGGCAGGTGAGCGTGCGCTCGTCGCGCTCCTCGACCAGTTCGCGGACGAGATCGGCGGCCCGGACGAAGGCAACCCGTTGGTGGCGCTGGACGGCCCCGACCCCAAGCTCGAGCGCGAGTTGGGTCTTGCCCGTGCCAAACGGTCCGGCGATCAGAACTTCCTTGCCGCGCTCGATGTACTCGCAGGTGGCTAACTGGCCGAGTTGCGGCCACTAGATACCGCGCAGCACATCCCAGTCGAGCTGATCCTGGGTCTTGAGGTCGGGGAAACGGGTCGCGCGTAACAGCCGCGCGACCGCGCCGTCACAGCTAACCAGGACCTCGGATTCGAACAGCTTCAGCAGGAGCTCCGCGTAGCTCCAGCCTTTGTGCGCGGCATGCTGGACCAGTTCGGGACACTGGCGACGGACCGTGGGCAGCTTCAGTACGCGGCAGTGAGCCTCGGGGACCGCGACCAGCGCAAGCGGATCCTGTTCGGCGAGCACGCGTCCCAGACTGAGCGGATCGAACCTGTCCACGGCGTCGAGTTGTTCTAGCGCCTCGTGAACCGGGTGCTCGCTGCGTGCCCCCAGCTAGCGCCGCAGCCGGGCCAGGCTATGGGACGCCTCCTGAGCGCCCTGCTCCTTCTCCCAGGCCGGCCAGAATCGGGCGAACGGTTCGCCAAGTTCCGCCACAAACTCCAGAGCAGTCTGGCGCACCGCTTAGGGCCCCCGACACCCAGCCTTCGCCTTGAAGCTTCTGACCTCGATTAGGACGAGACTCTCACCCTCTGGCACGTGCATCTAGATTCACAGTCCCAACGGGAATGTCAACTCGAAAGTTCTTGATTTTGTCCAGTTTGGTGGGCCTAACGAGACCGTACTGCGAACTTTTTCCTGGGAGATCGCGTTGTAGTCATCAACTCAGAAACTCAGGAGCCCACCAATCCGCGCCGGGCTTGAGTCACCTTACCAGGGCGTAGTCTGCTCCCGTGGACCTGTACGTGATGCGTCACGGCAAGGCGGAGGCGCGGGGCGTCGATTGGCCCGTGGACGAGTTGCGTCCGCTCGCGCCCACGGGCCGCCGGCGCACGCGAGCCGGCGCGGTCGGCCTGCGGCGTCTGGGCGTCCAGCCGCAGCGGACGCTCTGCAACCCGCTCGTCCGCGCCCGCCAGACAGCGGCGATCGTCCACGAGGTCCTCAAGCTGGAACGTCCCATCGAATTCGTGGACTCGTTGGCCTGCTGGCGGCTGTCCAGCACCATCGCGGACGCGTCGATGGCAGAAGTACAGTCGGTCCTGCTTATGGGTCATGACCCAACGCTGAGCGAGTCGATCGGAAAGCTGACCAAAACACTGGCAACGTTGACATCTATGTCATCCTGACCGGCAACAGCGCGACGATCTGTCAGACACTCACAATGGCCTTCACAGGCAACGCATCTGTCCTCGCGCTGGGCAACGCCAGCGGTTCGCTCTTCACCAACTGTTGTACAGCCGATTCACTAATAACCTGTCCAAAGACAAGCCAAGTATTACTGCCAGCGCCATCCAATTGCTTCACTGGCACCCTGACTTCTGATCAAAATCATTGCTCCCGCAAAGCGGACGAGGGGATTAACAATCATCCCGAACAGTCACGCTGCCTATCTTCGGTACAACAGTCACACGTCACTGTTGCCATGGCCCACCTCATGTGCGTCATCTAGTGACAGTGTCGCGAGGCGTCGCCCTGGAACTCTCCCGGCGGGTAAGGTAGCCCATAAGTGATCTGCTGACTTGGGCGCTCCACGTGTCGGATGTCACTTTCGCTGCAATTGGCTTCCGAAAAGTCCGCCCAATTGGGAATATGGCGCACAATAGCAACACCCTGTGCGGAGTGGGTTACGTAGTAAACGTGTACGTAGTCTGACCACAGTCGAACGACTTCGCCACTGCGTAGATCACTCGGTCCTGGGTCCCACACCCCGCCTGCTTCTATCGGAGCTGTGGACTCCTCGGGTTGAAAGCTCCAGCAATCCGGGTTCTCCCGCATATCTACAACTTTGTCGGCCCACGACTCGCTGCACTCAGCAGACACCCATCTAGCTTTGGATTCAGAGAACTCCAGGTAAAAGTCATGAAGGGCTATGTCGAAGATCGACTCAAATGCGCTGTAGTATCCCTCGTACCTAGAACGCTCCAAATACTCCCACATCAACATACCATCATCGGTACTCTTGTCCATTAGAACTGCAACGGCTAAGAACCCTAATCTATAGGCACATTGCTCTTCTTCTATGTCTTCATAACTGGTCGTACTGAGAGGGGTGTTGTCGCACCTGTCTACTTGACGCGTCGCGTATCGGATCAAGCTTTCACGTTCGCCAGGTAGCGTATGGTGTTGAACCAGCCACAGATGCTCAACCCAACGCGCATGGCCCTCCACCAACCAAGTCGGGGTATCAAGGGGGTACCTGAATGCGCGTTGGACAACATGAGTGTATTCATGAACGAGCACCCCGCTGCCTTGGTCATCAAGACAGGTCGTTGGCACTGATCCACTGGTGGGAAAGACTACCAGCAATAGCCCTTCACCGTTCACTAGGCCAAAGCACCCTTCCGTGTTCGTCTCGCTCTTGACGCGTTCAATGAGATCACGAAGTTGCATGACTTTGATACCCGTCTCCGTATCAACATGCCGACGACCTTGCCATCCGTTGAGCCACGCCTCGGCACCAAATGCAATACTCCAACCGGATTCGGCGAAGGCATGGAGTCTGTATTCTTCGGCGATATAGTCCACCGTCTTGCGGACTGCGTTATCAATCTGATTCATCACTGCGGTATTCGGGTCCTCATCCCACCACCATCTGAAGTCTGGATAGCTGCCTGCTGCGGGGTGATATCGCGCCTCTCTATCGACATATGCGACTAACGTGTCGCCTCGGTTGAATCGCTTCGTTTCCTGACTCGGATCGCCGACGTCTAGCGAAATCCACTTCTCTCGGACGCGGTCCCAATATTGCGCAGAGGTCAGCGCATCACCGATACTCGACACTACTTGTGCAAATGAGGCTTCGTCGTCACCTGCCCAAGCCAGGTCGTTCCGCCCGACTGTGAGAGCAATAAACTCGACTAGCAGTGCTGATTGTTGCTCCCACCGGACTGTCTGGTTTGCAGCACCCCAGATGTACATTGATTGCCCAGTGGACACGAGCGACGTCGACTCTGCATCTGAGTCTCTTCCGTACCAACGCCCTGTCTGTTGATTCGAGTTCCAGTGAAACACCCAATACACCTCTTGCGGGAGGTGTTGAAACAGGTCGCTGATGCTAGTGGTCTCCCCTAGCCAAGCGACTGCGTTTAGCCGTGGGTGAAGTGTGACGCGATGCGTTTCGCCGGGTGGTTGCGCGATGGCATAGGTAGTAGAGCAGAAAATGGCGATGAGTACGGCAAGCAGAGCGACTCGATGCATGAACGTGTTCCGTTCCTTGGGCGTGGAGTTGAAGTGAGCAGCATTGAGTACCGCCGACAGTTCTCTAGCTTCGCGCAGGGCCAGCATACCCGAAGCGACGCTCAACGAATACCTGCGTGGGGTACCGCGAACTCAAGCTTAGGGCGTTGGAATATGCAGATTTCCTTGTTGCTGCCCTGAGCCGTAAGGGGGATGCTGGGTTGATCGCTTTGAGTTAGACATGGTGAGATGTCTGGGCCAGAGCGACTCTGAGCGGCTCATACCTTCTCCCGAGGCTGATTGCGAAGCCCCACCTGCTGCTTGCCAATGTTGGAAAGCAGTTACATGGCAGGCAGGCCCGTAGCTATAGGACTGAATGGGGGAGGTGAGGATGTGGGTGTGAGTGGTGGAGACAGATGCCCGAGACCGTGGTTGACTTCTCGTCGCTGATGGCTTGGTTCCAGGAAGGGGACGCGAAGTCAACGATCTCGAAAACGGCTCGGTGCTCAACGCAGTCGGCAAGCAAGTCTTAGAGCAGTTCGCCCTGTCCCTGTCAAAGGGCAAGAGGCCGAGATCGTCAACGCGGATTAAGTGATCCCTGACGTCGCTGGACGGCCTCGACCACGAGCGCGACCGAGGGATGAGGTTTCCCGCCGCCGATCGCCTTGTTAGTCACGACATCCTGGTCGCGCTCGAGGTACTCGCTGGAGGACAATTGGGTGAGTTGCCGTAGCTAGATCCCGTGCGGCGCGCCTCGGTCCGGCTGGTGCAGGATTTCGAGATCGGACAGCATAGCCTCGCGTGAGTGCCGGGCAACGGCGCCGCTGCTGCGGACCAGGACCTTCGCGCCATTCGAGGGCGTCTGCTCGATTGCTGTCGCGAGCTCCAATTGAGGCCACTCGCGGCGTGTGCGAGGCGTTGGCTTACTGTGCGGCCCGCGCAACTTCTGACCTTGGAAGCAACGAGTGCACTGCGAACCACGCAACTGCTCAAGGGCGACACCGCCAGCACAAGCGACTCAGCCGACGAACCCGAATGTTAACTCGAAGGTTCTCGATTTTGACCATTTTGTGGGCGTAGTCTGCTCCCGTGAACCTGTACGTAATGCGTCACGGCAAGGCGGAGGCGCGGGGCGTCGAATGGCCCGTGGACGAGTTGCGTCCGCTCGCCCCGACGGGCCGCCGGCGCACGCGAGACGGTGCGGAAGGCCTGCGGCGTCTGGGCGTCCAGCCGCAGCGGACGCTCTGCAGCCCGCTCGTCCGCGCCCGCCAGACAGCGGAGATCGTCCACGAGGGCCTCAAGCTGGAGCGACCTATCGAGTTCGTGGACTCGTTGGGCGGCTGGCGGCTGTCCAGCATCATCGCGGACGCGTCGATGGCAGACGTGGAGTCGGTCTTGCTTGTGGGTCATGAACCAACGCTGAGCGAGCTGATCGGTCTGCTGATCGGCGGCCGCGAGGCGTCGATCCGCCTGCGGCCTGGCAGCATCGCGATGCTGAACGCGCCGGAACTCCGGCCCGGCCCCTGCGCCGATCTGGAGTGGCTGCTGACGCCGAAGCAACTGGCGGCGATCGGTCGCTAGCCGAGCCAACACAGGGAGATGTCCGGCTGCTCTCCTCCGGACGGGCCGAAGCAATTGCCCCAGTGCGCCAGCGATTTCTTGCGGCGAGGCCTCAGGCAGCGTGATTGTCGCGTGGACCCGCTCTTCGTTGCCTCGGTACAAGGAAGGACCGCTGCCTGACCGGATAGCTCACTCGCACCAAGAACACGCAGGTCCGTTGACAGCCGCATGACTGGCGGCAGCTGACCCGAGACAGTGTGCCGCAGCGAAGAGTCGGACCGTCTCCGGAGGCAACCAACTGCATACACTCCGAGCTAGAGTTCCAACTCGAACTTCAATTCGAAAGTTCTCGATTATGTCAAGAATAGTGGGCCTAACGAGACCGTACTGCGAACTTTTTCGTGGGAAATTGCGCTGTAGGACCCCTTGCGGCCCTGCCGAAATAATCTGGCCGAGGCCATGCGCGGCTCCTGGCCGCGCGCATGGCCTCCCTGCTTGAGCTGGGCTCGCTATTGTGGCTACATCAGAGGCTTCCGTCACCGCCTTCCGCACAACGCCTATTGAGTAAGTTTACTCAATAGAGTAACCTACCTCTATGACGGGATTCCAGCGGTCGAGCGTCGCCTCTCTTGTCGAACGCCTGGCAGAAAAGCCGAGCCGGCTGATTACCATCTTCGGCCCTCGGCAGACCGGCAAAACGACCATCGTTCAACAGGCCCTGGACCAGATGGACCAGCCGAGTCGCTATCTACCAGTGGACGAGCCGGAGTCCGCATTCTCCGTTATCACGACAGACGCTTCGTCTCAACGCACGACGCTGTTTGGGCCGCCTCGAAACGCTGAGTGGCTGACGATGCAGTGGGAACAGGCTCGGCGCCGAGCTGAGGAGTCCGATGCTGGATTCGTGTTGGTGTTCGACGAGATCCAGAAGGTCCCAAACTGGTCCGAGACCGTCAAAGGACTGTGGGACGCCGATCGCGCCCGCAACCTGCCGATGCACGTCGTCCTGCTCGGTTCGGCTCCGCTGGCTATTCAGTCAGGTTTGAGTGAGAGCTTGGCCGGTCGATTCGAGTCGATTCGGGTGACCCACTGGTCATTTGCCGAAGTAGCCACAGCCTTCAACTTCACGCTCGACCAGTACGTGTACTTCGGTGGATATCCCGGGGCCGCCGTACTCGCGACCGACGAAGAGCGCTGGCGCAGCTACATCTTGCAAGCCCTGATCGAGCCGCACCTTGAGCGCGATCTGCTGGCGATGACACGTGTGGACAAGCCAGCGTTGCTCAAGCAATTGTTCGAACTTGGCGCCTCCTATTCCGGGCAGATCCTCTCCTACAACAAGATGCTCGGCCAGCTGCAGGATGCCGGCAACACGACGACCCTGGCCCGATATATGGACCTGTTACACACCGCCGGCCTGCTCGCTGGCTTGCAGAAGCACTCCGGCAGCATGCATCGCCGCCGCGGATCGAGTCCTAAGCTCAGTGTGTTCAACACCGCCCTGATGTCGGCGATGTCCGGCTACACCTTCGCTGAGGCGAAAGCCGACCGTACGTTTTGGGGACGGCTCGTTGAGAGCTGCGTCGGCGCGCATCTGCTCAACACGTCCTCATTGAACATGGGCGTGTCCTACTGGCGTGACGGCCCGCACGAGGTTGATTTCGTGCTCAAGACCGGTCCCAGGGTGCGCGCCATCGAGGTCAAGAGCGGCGGTGGGCGGGTAAGCGAGTCGTCGCTGATCGAGTTCGAGCAGCGTTACGACGCCCAGACATCGCTAGTCGTCGGAGAGGGCGGGATTCCCCTCAACGAATTCCTGACGGCGCCAGCCGACGAGTGGTTCCGAATGCAATGACGACCATCGAAGATCGCACCTGCGTTGAAGTTCGACCACCAAATGAGACCCAACTCGATGGACCCGTTTCCGCGCCGCTCAGCAGCTTTCGACCTGAGTCGGCGTACGTTCTCCTGGGCGACCCTGGGTTAGGCAAGTCCACGGCATTCCGCAGTGAACACCACGCGCAAGGCGAGACATCGATCTTGCTGGACGCGCGTGACTTTCTGGTGGCAGACATGGCGCAGCACCAAGAATGGCTCGGGAAGACCCTGTTCATTGACGGGCTCGACGAGGTGAGAGTCGGCTCGGCTGATGTTCGATCGGCGCTGGATGAGATTCGCAATCGGCTCGATGCGCTCGGCCGACCGAGGTTTCGGATCTCATGTCGTGAGGCCGATTGGCTGGGAAACAACGAGCGGAACAGGCTTGAGTTCGTGAGCCAGGATTCGACGGTCAGGATCCTTCGGCTCGACCCGCTGTCGGACGCCGAGATCGAGCAAATCCTCGCCGGCCACCCGTCCGTCAGCGACCCGCGAAGCTTCATTGACACCGCACGGCAGCGAGGAGTCAGTGCCCTCCTGGCGAACCCCCAAACGCTCAACATGCTGGCAGAGGTTGCAGGCGGTGGAGAGCAGTGGCCGGACAGCCGCCTCGACACGTTCGACAGTGCCTGTCGGATTATGGCGACGGAAACGAATAAGGAGCACGCGATCGGCAGCCCGCAGCCGCCGCTCGATGAGATCTTGCGCGCTGCCGGCCACTTGTGCGCTGCGCAGTTGCTCACCGGGAGCGCCGGTTTCTCTCTTGATCCGGGGGATGGCGACTACCTCCCGCTCGCTGGACTTGGCGACATCCCCATGGATGTAGCCAAAGCCGCGGTCTCCACCCGCCTGTTTCGCGGCGTGGGCGATCGGCGGTTCGCCCCGATTCACCGCCACATCGCTGAGTTCCTGGGAGCTCACTGCCTGGCTGGCCGCATCAACAATGGTCTCTCGGCTCGACGGATCATCGCCCTGATCAGCGGAGCGGACGGGATCGTGGTGACCGAGATGCGCGGTCTGTCCGGCTGGCTCGCCGCACTCTGCCCGCAGTCGCGCGACCTGCTGACAGACCGTGATCCGGTCGGAGTCGCGCTCTACGGCGATCTGAGTGTGTTTTCGACCGTGGACAAGCGCCAACTGATGGAAGTTATTGGGAGCCGTGATGCGCTACTGCCTCTCAGGCTTGATGCACGTTCACGCGAGATGGAGACCGCGCTGGCGCCTCTCACCTCGGACGACATGGAGCCGACCCTCGTCGAGATCCTGTCAAACCCCTCCCGGGATCCCGAGCATGAGAGCTTGGTCCAATTCTTGCTGAGCCTTCTTTCGCGAGGAGTACCTCTGCCCAACTTGGCCCCTCAGTTGCTTGGCATGGCAAAAGACGAGAGTCGCTGGCCGTACGTCAGAACTTCCGCCGTGGATGCACTGATCCAGATCAAGTCTGAGCCTGAACAACGGACCGAAGATCTCAAGTCATTGCTTGATCAGATCACAGCCGGCACTATCTCCGATCCGGACAGTGAAATGAAGGGCGTGCTACTGAGCTATCTGTATCCGCGCGATCTTCCCGCGCGAATTCTCTGGTGCTATCTCACAGAGCGCTCAAATCCGCAGTTCTACGGTATGGACACTCATTTCTGGGGGCATCGCCTTCTCGAACAGACGTCGGATCAGGACGTTTCTGACCTACTGGACGAACTGCTGGTCCGACATGCCGACGTCTGGTCCGCTCTGAAGTCACACCATGCGGACGAGATTCCTCTTCGCCTGCTCGCTCGCGGACTCAGTGCGTTTGGCGATGACTTACCGTTGCCTCGGCTCTATCAGTGGCTGAGCGCTGCCGCGCCTCCCCAGTGGGGGAGGCACTCCCCGGAAGGTGATTCCGTTGCGGAGGTGCGCGTTTGGCTGAGTCGCCGTCCCGAAATCCAGCAGGCGCTCGTGTTGCACGGCTTGAGCTGTTGGCCCCAGGGGAAGCGGACGATCGAATCTGAGTACCAGGTGTACGGGCCGCTGCACGGCCTTTCGCCTGCCGCGAATCTCGGGGCGTGGTGTCTGGACCAAGCCGTTCGATTGGCGCCGTCGCAGCCGGAAGCTTCCGAGTTTCTCTTTGACGAGGCCTTCCTGTCCTACAGGGACAACGGTGTCCCACTCGAAGACTTGAGAAGCCGCATTTCGGGGGTCGAGGTTCTGGAAGAGCGACTCTCATTGCGACTCCAGCCACCGCCGCTCTCGCAGCGGACACGCGCTTCTGAGCAACGAGCGACTTGGGAGGCGAAACACGAGCGAGAGCGCCAACAAGGGATCGCATACGTCCGCGAGCATGCGGATGCGCTACGCCAGAACCAAGCTCCGCTCTCGCTGCTCCATGATCTCGGTCGAGCCTACTTCCGCCATCCGGTCTCACAAGCGAAGCCGCTGGCGCCAACCGCGAGAATCTCGGATCTACTCGGTGGTGACGAAGATCTGGTACAAGCGGCGCTAGCTGGACTGCGCGGTTCACTTTGGCGTAGCGAGCTGCCCACGCACGAGGAGATCATCCTGATGAGCGAGGAGTCACGCCTGCACTTCCTCGCGTACCCCGGTCAGGCTGCGCTTGATCTACTTCAGAATGAGAGTTCCGAGCGCCTACTGGATCTGAGCGAGGGTCGAATCCAGACGGCGCTGGCGTTCTACTACTGCACGCCGGGCTGTTTCTCACAAGAGCCTGGCTGGCACGAGAAGTGGGCCAAACTGAGGCCAGAGATTGTGGCGGCCGTCGCCACCGAAACGGCGATCGCTGCGCTGCGCCGTAAAGACGGTCACTCGCCTGCCCTGTATGCACTGGCGGACATGGGCGGGGCTCCCGATCTGAAGCACCAAGCCCTCTTCAAGGTCCTGTCCAAGTTTCCACTCCGGGCACGGCTCGAGTCGCTGCGCACGCTCGATTTTCTGCTCTGGAACCTTCTGGAGCATCCCGATGCGTCTACGCTGCTCCAGGTGATTGACTCCAGGTTGTCGACCAAGAGCATGAGCGTGGCTCAGCGTGTCCACTGGTTGGCGGCCGGCCTCGTCGCGGCGCCGGAGCAGTACATCGAGCAGTTGACTGAGTTCGTCCGGACCGAAGATCGGCGAGCCAGGCATCTCACCGGCTTCTTCGATGCTGGAGATCCATTCGAATCCAACGGCCGCGAGTTCACCTCGGCCACGCTGGGGGCGCTGATCGAACTCATGGGGCCTGCGTTTGCCCCCGACAGTTTGAACGAGTCTGGCTTCTACACACCGGAGATGAAGGGCTCAAAACAGATTGAGCGGTTCATACAGCAACTCGGGGCTCTGCCTGGCGGTGATGCCACCGAGGTCCTGGCAACACTGACATCCGAACAGAGTCTCAGCAAGTGGAAGAATCACCTCGAGAGAGCCCGGGATGACCAACGAGTCCTGCACCGGGAGGCCACCTATTCCTACCCCGATCTGGAACAACTTGATCGGGTCTTGGCCAATGAAGAACCAGCGAACGCCGCCGATCTGGCTGCACTAGTCATTGATCGGCTCGCAACTATCGCCGCTGACATCCGCTCCAGCAACGCGAACGTCTGGCGCCAATATTGGAACGAAGAATCCCATCGTCGGCCACAAACACTGAAGCATGAGGATTCGTGTCGGGATGTCCTCCTGGACCGTCTCCGCCGCCTGCTCCCACTGAACGTTGATGCTCAACCAGAGGGTCGATACGTGGCAGACAACCGATCAGATATGCGGATTGCTTGTTTGGACTTCAACATCCCGGTGGAGATCAAGAAGGTCAACCACCGTGATTTGTGGAGCGCCTTGAGAACTCAGCTGATCGGCAAGTACACCCGCGATGTATACACCTCCGGCTACGGCATCTACCTGGTGCTCTGGTTTCCGGACGCCGATATGCGGCCTCCACCAACGGGAACTCGTCCACTCACACCGAAGGACTTGGAAGCTCACTTGAAGCAGACCTTGACGGAAGATGAAGCCCTCAAGATCGCGGTCGTTGTGCTGGACGTGAGCCCAGTACTGTAGTCATCGCTCCATAGCTAGTCACTCTATTGTCAGTCCTCGCCTCGCATCCATTCCGCACGATCAACTTCACACAGTCGATTACCTCGCCTGCACTTCCGCCTATGCATAGGCTCAGTTTGCTTGATCCCAGAGCCCGTTTTCGATGGACGTCGGCGGAGTACTCATGCCTACAGGTGCGGATTCGGCATAGTGTAGGAAACGCACAAAACGCTGTGGTCCTGACCATCCGGTTCTAAGGAATCTGTTGTCCAAATGCCCTCTTGAAGAGAGCCGCTCCTATCAATGGCCAACCGATTGGAGTTTGCCATCCTCGCCTCACTTCGAAATCGGTTGGGTAGTGTTTGTTGGAAGGGGAGCGAGACGTGCCTCTTTGCTGCCTAGCGGCCGAGCAGTCTGATTAGCTGCAGAGTCGACCAATCGGGACCCAAGCCGAGAAGATTTCCTCAGAGGTCTTTTGCCGGACTAGCCCACGAAGGATGGAGACTTCCCGCTCCCAGTTCGCACATCCGCTTTTGTCCATCCAGCACTCACTCGATCGACAAAGAGCGAACCACGTTGGTCAACTGCCAACGAACATCCTGGATGGGTTTCTCGATTCATTCGTCGTCCTCATCGGCCGTACCTGTGACCAAGGCGACCATCGCGTCGTAGTGTTCGGAGTCTACTGAGTGGATTAGCTCCAAGAGATTCCTCAAGGCCGCGTCGGATTCCGCTAACAAGGTGGGATCAAGCTGGGGCGCTCCGATCGTTTCGTTGTGGGAGTAGACATTCAGGAAGCGTAAGACCTGTGTTTTCTTGACCTCGTCGAAACTCAACCGGCTGACCTTGTCCCACAGATTGTCCGACTGCGGGTGCTTGAACGCCAGAAACGCCTCGATCAACCTACGCGCCATGTTCGGCAGAACGTAGTTGTCTTCCAAGTCATTGGTCGGAGTATTCGCTGCCCGATAGATCCGGCTGAAGAGATAGTGATAGTCGGATTCGTATTGCGCCAGCAACGGGTCTAATGGGCGCAGCAGGGCAGCCCTCTTTCCGTCAATGACGATGCACCGCAACATGTAGAACCGCGCCGGCCGCTTGGCTGGATCCTTCTTGCGTTGTCCCTTGACATTCCTGAGCCAGTTGCGGATCTCACGAAAGAAGGCGAAGTTGTGCGTCAAAATGATGAGTTGCCCTGCGCCCTGAGTCCTTCGACGAATGTAAGAGGCTGCGGTGAATAGCGCGTTCTCGTCGAGACTCGACACTGGGTCATCCAGTACGACGATCCCCTGTTTGAGGTCAAATCCACGGCTGTTCAACGTTCTGAGAAAATACAGGAGCGCAATCGCCGTCATCTCACCTTCGCTCGGGTCTTTCGCCGGGCGTCCGTCGCGCGTCAGTGTGTAGCCGTGCTCATTGACGGCCAGATGCATGGCTCCTGGACCCAGGTAGTCGCGCAAATCAGCATTCAAATCGTCTGCAGGAGGGCGATGGTCCAAGATGTCCGATCCGAGCTGGGCGATATCGTCCCTGATCTCTTGCGCACGTCGATTGACCCGCTCTTGCGTGAGTTGAGTCCTTGTGAGCCCAAACTTGAGGCTCTTGTAGGCATCAAGACGTTCGGCGATGAAATCCGATTCAATCGATCCCCTTGCCCGAGCCACGCTGGCCTCGAACTCGGCGCAGGACTCGTTGTGCTTCTCGACGATCCTTGTTACCGACGCAAAGCTGTCTCGACCATTCGAAGGCGCCTTGTAACCTAAGCTCATTGACTCGAACGCCCGCTCCTTCTTGGCGCCCAAGTCGCCGGCCAGCCGTTTCAGAAACGACAGAGCATGGTCAGCCTCCGCGGATAGTCGAGCCTTTGCTTCCTCGAAGGGTGCTGACAGGTCCGCATAGAACTGCTCGGCCACTGGCAGGTCAGAGCGAAACGCCTCTATGCTTCTCGCCCCTGCCTCACATTTCGAGAGCGCGGATTCGAGGTCCCTCATAAGTTCGCCGTGAGCACCATCAAAGTGGTCTCTCAAGGTCTCCAGTCGCTCCGGTGGCATGGGGCGACTGCAATACAAGCAATCTTCGGGCGATCGCTCGGCGTGGATTTGTAGTCCGTCGAGTATCCAAGCAGCGAGTGCTGGATCGCGAACGAGTGAATCAAGGGCTGTCGACGTGACGGTCTTCGCCAATAGACCGGAGGCCTCCGCTTCCAGTTCAGCCAGATCGACTGGGTCGAATTCAGGCAGGGAGACTGTGTCCCTCTGTGTCTCAGCCTGGCGTTGAACAAACGCGATGCGCTCCTCGTCGCTCAGTCGAAGACTCTCGACATCGCCAGCGGCGCTAATGGTGTCTGCGCGCGTCTCGTAATGGCCCCGGTTGTAGTTCCGGTAAGCGCTCTTCGGTTGGTTGCCGAGCAAGTCCTTCAATGTGCGCGCATTTGTCTGGACGTGATTGTCCAGGTCACGCCGGAAGTCGCGTTCTTTCCTTTCGGAGGCGGCCAGTTCCTGATTCAGGGTCTCGAGTTCTGCTTTGAGCTGGTCAATCTTCTGCTGTGCCTCAATGCTCCTTTTGCCCAGCACCACAATGGGGGTCATACCATCGTCGTCAGGACGAAAGACGTTGTCTTTGACGAAGTCTTGATTGAAGACCTTCAGGGCAACGGTCTCGGCGGGGACTTCTCCGAATCTAGAACCTTGGATCCTCCGTCCCGAGACCCGCAGCGCGATGTCCCCGCCCTGAGGCACTGTTCGTAGCTCGAGGTTGCGAAGGATCCGGCTAAGGGTGGTCTTGCCAGATCCATTCCATCCGTAGATGAGATTGAACTGGCCAAACTCTTGCAAGTCGGGAACGGCGGCCCATCGGAAATCTCGAAACACGCCACACTCGTGGAGCCTGTCAATCCGTTCAATCTGCATCGAGACGTCTCCCTGGCGTTCCTCTTCAGAAGCTGAGGTCCGTGCAAGCCCAAATCAAATGGCACGCCTCACCCTCCAGACAATACGGCAGGGGAGACCTTGGCCCGGCCGCAAGGTCGCATACATCGGTTCGTTGCCGAGCCGGGCTGCCACACGCAACGAATCCGGACCTTCGTCCTAGCAACTCGTGGAACAAAAGGACCGATCCTGGAACTCAAGAGAGAGAGAGAGAGGGTCACTTCGAGGACTACAGTTATGTCAAGTTTGGTGGGCGAAACGCTACCGAACTGCGAACTTTCGCTTGGGAGGTCCCGATCTGACGACACGCTAGGCCCAGAGATCTTCCAGTTCCGTGTACGCGAGCTGGCGGTCGTAGTTCTCGATGTTGTCTGCGACATCGATTATCAGGCATCGGTCACTTCCGCCGTTCAGTTCGCCCCTCAGACCGCGGCCAATCATTTGGAAATAGAGGTTGGGACTATATACCGGGCGGGCCACGATGATGGCGCGCGTCTTGGGAGCGTCGAAGCCTTCTCGAAAGACGCTGTAGTTGACTAGCACCTGCAAATGTCCAGCGCGGAAGTCCTCAATGACACTGCGACGGACAGGTCCTTCAGTCTCGGCGCTGATCGCACGCGCGGACACTCCTTCCAACTCGAGCATCGCAGCAACTGTCTTTGCATGGCTGACTGAAGTCGCGAATATCAGTGTCGGCCAGTCTGGACACTGATCCCAGACCTGGTTCAGGTAAGCATCAACAATCTTGCGGGTTCGCTCTGCGCTGGAAGCGAGACGCTCCTGCGCACTCTCAGGCAGCGAGTGCAGCGTGTCAGCGAACTCCTTCTCTCGTTCATCGAGCTTGATGCTCGTACCGCGGATGACGGCATGCTCGGCCTGGGCCAAGACCTTCATGCCCTGCAGTTCGCGAATAACTTCCTCTGGGTCGTCGCTTTCGAACGCACCACTATCGAGACGGTTTTGGCCGTAACGGTCGACCAATCGCTTCGTCTCATCCTCGTTCCGGCCACGGTAGGGCGTTGCCGTCAACCCGATGAGAGAAATCTCGTCCTCACGTCTACGGAATGTCAGCCCGAGTTGCCCCATCAAGGCGGTGTAGCTAGGGGCGATCGAACCGTGTGCCTCGTCGACGACGAGTGCGCGGACGCCCTCAAGTTCATCGAGCCTTCGTCGGAGAGTTTGGATAGTGCCCACTATCACTTGCGGCCCGGTCCGCTTGAATTCGGGCCGCTGCCCTTCCCACATTCGAGCGATTCGCAATTCCTGAGCTTCAGGTCCTATGCTCCCCCAAGCTTGCGTCCAGGCCTCAACAGCTTGCTCGCACAGCTCGCCACGATCGGCGACCCAAAGGATGGTTCCCGAGAAGCCGTCGTCTCGAATCGCCTCTATCAGGGATTGCACCGCAACTCGCGTTTTGCCAGAGCCTGTTGGCAGGCTTAGCAGACCGCGATTCTCGCCACCGTTGTCCTGCTGCCCAAGCAGCTGTCGCAGGTTTTGGACAGCCGCCTCTTGATATCCGTGTAGAGGTGGCAGTGAGCGTGGGCCAGCTACATCGACGAACGGATCCCTCCTGAAGTCGCGGCTCCCAGCCCATTCGTCGGAATAGCCCAAGGCTCTGACAAACTCTACTGCCGGGCCACGGCCGGCCCATTGCCTTGGCGGATCGAGGTGGGACAGGGAGTGCTTGTATTCTCTCAGAGCGCCCGTGTGATAAACGGCAATTGCAGCTTCAGCAATCCGTTCGCCGGTGAACGGTTGGTCGGAACCAGTGAGGATATCGACGAGAGTCGCCGGCAGCCTGTCGACCAGTTCATTGGCTCCAACGGCTTGAAGCAGGCGTGCCGCGTCAGTTGATTGCTCCCGAACCTTCGCGCGTGCGGCGGCGATCTCCTCCGGGGTCTGATAGTCGAGGACTTGCTGGATCTGCCACTCGGAAAGGTGAAGACTCAACTCAGTAACGACCGCAGTAAGCTCCTCCTCCTCAGCGGCATGCCGGACAAACAGCTGGCCTGGCTTGAGGAATGCGACGGCATCTGGTGTTCGGCTGTTCTCGCTGCGCAGCGCCTCACATCGGATCAGGTCAAGCTCGCGTTGAACCCGATCCAGATGAGAGGTCAAGCCTGGCCACACGTCACGCAGTGCAATCGGATCTTCTTCGCCGACTGGGACGAACGATTCTCTCAGGTTCTCAGGTAAGTCGAACTTGGCCCCTATTTTCTCTGCGTGAGAATGAGATAAGAGCCAGTCTCGAACCTCCCAATCTTCCGGCGCTGCTCCCAGCCCCTCAGAGAGGTCGGCAATTCGATCGCTGAGTCGGATTTTCCCGTACCGCTCGACCAGTTCCAGGATTGGCGAACTACAAGAGAACTCTGGATAGGTCTGGCTGCGATTGGAATGCCATGCGATCCAGTCCTCGTAGGTGGAAGCCAAGTCGAGAAGCGTGCGCGTCAGTTCTGCCTGGGCATCTTCCGACAGTAGGGCGAAAGCTTCAACCGGCCCCGGGGACTCGGCGCGAGAGTAGAGGGTGAATCTGCCAGTCCGGGGATTGCGGCTAGGGAGCGAAGGCTGACTGTAGTACGACTTCTTCACTTGGTCCCGCAACTTCTTGAGTGAGCTGCCCTCGCCCCAGAAGTAGGTCCAGTCTTTCCTCTCGGCCGGTGTTTCCACAACACCCAGCAGCGACAGCAGCCGTTCGTCATCGGCATGGAACTCAGAATCTGCGGCGAGGCTTGAGTCTCGGCTCCCATCATCAGGGACAATGGCGCCAGGCCAGAGCAGAAAGCAAACAGGACGCCACTGGCCGTCAATCGCTCTTGCCCTAACCCCATGTCGCCACTCATCAAGGGCAGCGACGATTTCGTACGCGCTCTCAGGCTTCAGTAGACGGGCAGCCTGCCAAAATCTGATCCAGAGTGTCTCATCATGGTTCAAGGAAGCAGACGGTGAGCCAAGCAACTCCTTGGCGAGTTGCTGAAACATGGTCTCTGGCGAAGGGGCTCGAAGCCCGAGGGTCTTCATCGCATCTACGGTGTCGGAATCTTGCATCAGTTGAGGATGCACGCTGGACTCGGGCGTACCAATGCCTTCAACGTGGAGGAACAAGCGGTCCCGGATTGGTCTGGCCCACTTCCCTACCCCTGTGTAGACAATCTCCTCGAAGGTGGCATCGTTTCTCGAATCGAGCGGCAACGCAGCTGCAATCAAAATTGCGGCACGCGACGCTCCTACTGGATCGCCGGCACGAACTCCGGAAGTCAGCATGGCATTGAGCCACTCTTCAATGCTTGCGCGCGATTGGTCACCGCGAGCCGTGAGTCCTCCGTCTTTGATCCGGAAAATCGCGGAAAGCCGCTCATTCTCCAATGCGTCTTCGTGCACCCAGTCGCTGGGACGACTTGGATAGCTGCTCCAGTGAGCCAGGATGTCCCGACTGACTGTTTGATTGGGTGTCAGCGCCGTAGGAGGAACGCGAACCGCGCTGGGCACCCGCAGAGTGCCCTCCTGGTCCGGTACCACGAGTGCGAGTTTCAGCCAAGCATTCAGTTGCCGACGCAGTCTCGAGGCATGCTCGTTGTCGCCCGACTCTTGCCTCCTCGGCAGATAGTCAAGGTGTCGAGCCGGCGAGTCAAGATCACGGAGCTGGGGTAGGGAATCGGCAACCAAATGTGCCGCTGCGTCGATCAGCTCATTGTTGAACAGTCCCGGTAGTAGGCTCTGACGGTCTTCATTGGTTTTCCATGGGGCGTTGAGAATGCCCCTGAGCAAGCTGCTGGTCTGTGTTGGGAAGTAGGCCCAGAACTGTTGCGGCTCTTTGTTTCCTTTCGGACCACGCGGGGCCGCCCAAACGATTCGTACCCGTTCTGCGCTGTCTAGCGCTCGGGCGTCCTCCCGCGCGGCCGGAGTGAGAGTGAGTTCGCGCGAGAACAATGTCCATCGCGTGTGTTTGTCGTTGTCCTCGAGGTTGAGAATGCTGCCTTGGTCGGTGAGGTGGACGGAACGTAAGCGTCGGACTCCCTCCGAATCCCGATGCGCAAACTCCAGGGATTTGACGTGCTTGACGAATAGCAGGAACTCGCTCTGAAACTCGTTGATCTGTTTCGCCAGTTTCTCGCCAGTGCCAGGTTTGAGCGGTAATCGCACAACGTTGGTTGCCAAGGTCATCAGTTCTCGTAACTCGGCATCGGACTTGGCAGCGGCCACAATGTCGACCGCTCTCGCGATTCTCAGCACTGGACAGTCTTCGGCCCCGGGGACGGCGCGGCGAACACGCTGCTGGGCCTCAGTCCGGTCGAACTGAATGGAACCAGTGCGGCTGAACACGGCCGGGCTGTCAGTGACTCCCAACACTGACTTGAAACCAATTCCGAATCGGCCGATCTCCTCAGTGCTCCGCTTAGGTGATAGATGCGAGAACAGAAGGGAACGTGCGCCCTCAATATCAAGCGGTGCGCCATCATCGGCGCAATAGAGGTGACCCTTCGTGAGGCGAATGCGGATCCGGCCCATTCCGCGTTTGGCGATCTGGTCGGCGCTGTTTTGGATCAGCTCGATGATCTGTCGATTCGCATAACCGCCACGGGCAGCATCCTGCTCCTGGTTTGCTTGTTCCTGGACGAAAGACGGCTGCGACCGATACGAATCCAGCGTCCGCTTCGACTCCTCGACGACATAGCGGCCCACAGTACTCTCTGGTCCCTGCCATCCAGATTCGCTCACCATGTCCTCCTTGCAGGCCGCCTTCTCAAGCATGAGAAGGAGGATAGGCCCAGTTATCGTTGGCCCAAGTCTCGGGAGGAGCTGACCGCTGGATGTCGATTGTCCATGACAGAGCGTTGCGATCTTCGTGCCGGACCTCCTCCGAGGGGACTATGGAGCGGGCATGATCACCAGCAGGCTGCTGAAGTATTGATGGCCGCAGCCGGAGCCCGCGGCGATTGGCGGCGGTTCTGGGCTGACCGCACACAACAGTTGAGGTTCCACAGGTCGGAAGTTATGAGGTCGGGTGGCAGTTCCGACGATTGAGGCCGCTGCCGCGCCGTTCGGCTACGCAGCGGCTGTCTCGATGTTGGCCAGGCGGGTGAGGATGTAGGCGGCGGCGGTCAGTTCGAACCAGAGTTTGTTGCGAGCCCGGCCGAGGTAGCGCAGCTTGCCGCCCGCGCCGACGCTGGCTCTGGCGGTAGCCCTCATGCCGCGTGGTCCGGCCGTCGATCGCGCTGCGCCGCCCGCGCTCGTGCTGGGCGACCCCCGTTCAAGCCGGGGACAGGCTATGGGGCGTCACCCCCAGTGCGCGCAGGTCCCAGACGAAGTCACGCGTGTCGTAGCCACGGTCGGCGCCGAGCGATGCTGGTCAGCAGACCCCGCATCAAGTGCGGGGCAGGCTGTTGCGCTCCAGCATCGCCAGGGCGTCCTCGCGTTCGGCATAGCCGTCGCGGTTGCGCCCGCCGCCCGTGGGCGGCACTTGCTCGTCGCGCGGACGGTAACTCTTGTGCGAGGCCCAGGCCTCCAGCAGCGTGCCGTCCACGGTGAAGTGATCAGCCGAGAGCAGCTGCCGACGCCGCGCCTCGCGCACGACTTCCTTGAGCAGCACCCGCGCCGCGTCCGCATCCATCAGCCGTGCGCGATTCTTCGTGAACGTCGTTGGGTGGAACGGCTCGTCCTCGACGTTGAGGTCCAGGAACCACTTGAACAAGAGGTTGTAGCGCAGCTGCTCGCAGAACTGGCGCTCCGAGCGGATCGTGTAGAACGCCACTAACAGACTCGCTTTGAGCAGGTGCTCGGGGGGAATCGAGGGTCGTCCGTTGTCCGCGTAGAGCTCGTCGAAGAGGGGCGACATGCGCCCCAACGCCGAGTCGGCCAGGGGCTTGATCCGCCTCAGCAGGTGATCCTTCGGGACGAAGCCCTCCGGCGTCAGCGCCATCATCATCGTCGCCTGCCGCTCTGACTCGCCGCGCATCATCAAGCACCCTCATCTATCGGCTCAGTACCACCTCCATTCTCCCGCACTCCTTTTTCAGCAGCCTGCTAGGAGCACTCAGACAAGTAACCGCCTCCGCCGCCGCTTGAGCCCAGCCGACCGGTCAAACGCGCGACGTTGTGGGCTCCCATCTGTCGGAAGCCGCCACCTTGGCAGCCAAACACGTAGGCCTCTCTCAGCGCTACAGCTCCAGGGGAAAGCAAATCTCGAAGGTTCTTGATTTCAGGACGTTTGGTAGACCCAGCGCTCTGCGGGGCGGATACGGCGCACGTCGAGGCCCACGACACGCCATCGAGCACGGACGCGGCAAGGCCAGTGAGGACCACACTCAGCCCACGAATCGAACGTCGTCCATCAATCAGCCAAGACATCGCATCGTCCTCCAACCGGTCGGTCGGGCATCGCTTGATCCGTTGCCGCCTACCATAAGTCGCCCAGACCACGATATCAAGACAACGCCAGTTCGCGTGCTGGAGAGGATTGGCGAGGGCAACTGCGACATTGCGGTCGAGCCGGATCCAAAGCTCTGCTTTGGCCGCGATAACCGTTGACCAGAACCGGCGCGCCTCTCTTCCGATATGCCATCAGTAGCCGCTACACGTGCCGGTCGGAGGTTTACCTCGTCGACATGCACTCGCGCATAGCTAGCGTAACTCATCCCCAACAGAGGTATTGTTAGCCCCCCCCCGTTTCTTAAGGGCTCACACGGTCCCTGCTCGCCGATCACATTGACAATTCCACCACGCCATCGCTGCAGCGCTAGCGCTGCTCTCATAACTACGCTGTCATCTATCTTGGAGTTGTCAAGGAGAGCCGTGCCCGTGAATCGCCACAACCATCCAGTCCTAGAACAACTGCTGCAGGAAGCCATGAGGACCGTGGTCATCACCCAAAGAGGTTCCCAGGATAGGCTCACGCCCACAGAATATAGGCTCAGAACCCTCGCGCTCCGGAACCGTCACATTCCTTCCCTTAGCATTGACATGCTGCTATATGAACCGGACATAAACGATGGTGAAGTCAAGGAGGCTATCCTCAATCTGCTGAAGATTGAGCTGAAGCCATATCTGCATGAGGATAGGACCCATGTGGCAACCTTCGCTCTCTTCGGCGGTTCCACGCGTGGATCGTCCGTCGATGACATTTTCAGGAGTCTCCTTAAAGCGGCCATTGTTGATTCTCCGCAGTGGGCGGCGCTAGACTTCTACGAGGAAATGGAAAGGGGTTATCTTCCGTATCGAGCATTCTTCCTCCTAACAGGGGTCAAGGTGGAGACTCAGCTTCAAGTGTTTGACGGAATTTCACTTATTCCTCTTCCCAGTAGCTCGCAAGCGCCTCCAGGTTTCTTGCCTGATTCCTTAGTACGAGAGCCCTTGGTGTTCCTATCGCGTACGCTCCTTGGAGTAGACCGGTCCATCTCTCCAGTCCTCCACAGACCTGAGCCCGATCCCACTCTAACGGCAGCACCAGAGACATACTTCACTTCGACCCTCCGCAGTACGGACCTCGCAGAGTTCAGTCACGAAAAGTTCTTGCTAGCACTGACACTCGTCGTTGGGAACCCAGTCTTGCCTGAAATCTCATGGACGCATGTGGACGACCGGCATATTTTCGGCCTACGACAAGTAGTGGGCTCTGGGTCTTCGAATTCTTCGATACGAGCACCCTTGGGGACTATCTCCGAGGCTCAAGTTCATGATGCTTCCGTTCTTTATCACAAGATCATAGCGCTACCCAAAGAAGTAGAGAGATCGCTACAGATACCCATCGAAAGATGGATAAAGTCGAAGACGAATCAAGCGTCCGTTGACAAGATGATCGACTTGAGTATAGCTATGGAGTCGTTCTACTTGCATGGTGGACGCGAGCAAAATAGCTTCCTGTTCAGGCTCCGAGGTTCCTTGTATCTTGGCAAGGGAGTAGCGGAGCGGAAGCGACTGTTGCGAGACTTTCGGCAAATGTACAAGTATCGCTCTCAAGCTGTTCATGGAGGTACACTTCCCGATCGCGTAAGAGTCGATGGCGTGTCGATCCCAATGGCACAGTACATCGAGAGGTCTCAAGAACTCTTCGGACGGTCCCTGATGAAAGTCATAGAGAGTGGGGTATTACCTGATTGGGAAAGCTTGGAGTTGGGAGGCGGGCCCAACTAATGGCGAACAATGCCGGGTTGATTGGTCCATCGAAATGGGTCCGCGAGAGAAATGCTGTGGACGGGTTTCCTTTTGGATCAGCGGAAACCAAGAGGAGAGCGCTTTGAGGGCCCTTTTGCTCTGTTTCGTCATGATCTGGATGCAGGCGAGGTGGACTTGAATGAGGTAGACGTTGGTGAGCTTGTGGTAGCGGCTGGCGATTCCGCGCAGTCGCTTGATGCGGCCGAAGCAGCGTTCGATCGCTTTTCGGGCGCGGTAGGCGACGCGGTTCAGCACACAGGGCTTGCAGCGATTCGCCTTCGGCGGGGTGACCAACTCCCAGCCGAGATCGGCGGCCAGCGCGCGCATCTAATCGCCGACGTTGCCGCGGTCTGCGAGTAGTTTCGGCTGACCGGTTACGGCGCCGAACCGGTGCAATAGCCAGCGTCCCAAGGATGCATCGCCCCAGTGGCCCGGCATCAGGGTCAGCGGCAGGCGGTGCTCCAGCACCACGGCGTGCAGCTTGGTCGTCGGCCGCCCGCTGGAGCGTCCGATCGCTTGGGGCCTCTTTTGGCGTGCACTCCCGCACCGGCCTGATGGACCTTCACGTTTGTGCTGTCGATTGACACACGCAGCGGCCGATCCGACTCAGCTTGCTCGAGCTGATCCTCCAGTTCGACCCGCTGTAGCTCCGCGAAGACGTGCTCCAGGTCGCCTTTGTCGATCCAGCGTCGGCCGCGCATGTAGACCGTGTGCCAGGGACCGAACCGCTGGGGCAAGGCGCGCCAGCTACAGCCTTCCTTGGTCACAAACAGCCAACCCTCCAGCACCTGTCGCGAGGGAAGCTCGCAATTTCCGAGCGGTGTCGGCATGAGCGGCACAATCCGCGCCTACTGTGCATCGGTGAGTTGCATATTCCCATTGGCCAGGCCGCCAGACCGTCCCCCAAACTCTGACACAAGCCCCGATTAGAGTGAACAGGCCCTGGCTGCCTCGTGTCACCGTTCTTGTCGACATACTCAGGCGTCACGGTGACCGTCAGTGTCAGCGGCGCCGTCACCGTCTCGCCCGCTGGCGGAACCACGCTCAGGTCGGGAGGCGGGGTGCCTCAGTCGCTTCGGCGACTCAACACGATATGTCGGTGGAGAGCCGGGTGGGGATTGCCGCGGGTCGCAAATTTACTCTACGATCATCAGAAATTGGCGGGATCGGACGCACTCGCGATTTCTCGGGGCGTTACACCACAGGGTCCGAGACGAGCAGAATATCCTCGTTGGCGAGACCACAGTCTGGGTAGAAGGCTGTGATGGAGATGAATGACATGCGGAAATGCCTACGCTCATCTACCCCCCCCCCCCCCCCCACACACACACTTCGCGCAGGTGGTGTGATGCGTTTGCCCCAATGGCGGCTGCCCCTTCTGGGACTCATGGCGGTCATGGTGGCCGCTATGGTCATGTCTGGCCAGCCCCTGCCACAGGCCGATGCGCAGAGCGAGGTTAGAGTCCAGTTCGCGAAGACGACAGACCCTAACAGTCCCCCGAGGATCTACTACGACTACAACGTCGTGGAGGGTGGTACGCTCCCGCTGACCCTCAACTTCAGTGCGCCAACGCCAAGCGAGACGAGGTTTACGGTTAATGCTGGAGTCGTCACCGGCCATGCCGTGAGAAGCGATGATACCGCGACACCGGACGTCGATTTCATTGCCGGCGACCATGTGATCACAGTGCCGGCCGGCGTTCGCAATCACCGGGTCTGGATCCCCATCCCGTGGGACGCTAAGATCGAGGGCTATGAAACATTCACCCTAACCCTCGCCACGCCGCCTGCCGGGTATACGTTCGGTTCGGTAACCTCGGCATGGGTGCAGATTGTCGATGCCGAGGTCGTGCCCAGCAACTGGGGCCTCCGGCCCGATGATACCGCCGTGGGTGACCAGTTCCGCCTTCTGTTCAAGACCGGAAACAAGCGGGACGCCATCCCCAAGGACCTCAGCGTCTACGACGAGTTCATCCGCAATCGCCCGCCCGAGCATCCCTGGCACGCCGATCTGGAGCCATTCAAGGACACCTTCCGTGTCCTTGGAAGCCTTCACAACGGTAAGTACAACTGGGCAGCGTGGCACACAGCGACCAGCATAAATCTGAATGATAGGCGCTGGCCGTACACCAATGGGCATACGGCATTCGACACACCGGTCTATTGGGTGGGCGGGGTGCAGATTAAACCCGGCTACAACCAGTTCTGGACGGGCGGATGGGCTCCGGCCAACAGACCGGAGAATCAGCGCCATGCTGACGGAGAAGTCGCCACCAATGTCGGTGGCGCCTACACCGGCACCCTTGATGTATCTTTGGTAGACCACATATACGATTTCACTGCTGGCACTTTCAACGCGATCGGGCCTCTTGGAGGTAGAGTGGATTCCAGTGAAACCCGAGTCAGAGCTGGTTCGAATAGAGCCGGCACCTGGGATAGTGGCAGCGCACTCGCCGGCGGGTGGGGGAATTTGAATGAACCGGGCCCGTATTTTGGCATCTCCACCGTCTATGAGGTGGGGGATTACGTGGCGGGAGACCCGGAGGCGTGGATCACTGCCAATCAGGCGTCCGTGACGGAGGGCCAGAACGCTGTCTTCACCATCACGCTGGACAAGGCTGCGCCGCGGGACCTCACTATCAACCTGATGGTCGCGAAACGGGAAAAGGCTCGCCGCTACTATATCGACCTCACCAAGGAGGGAGAGCAGACGGTCACCATACGCAAGGGCCAGCGCAGCGCGACGTTCACAGTGGGCACCAACGATGACAAATACGACGAGCCTGACGGCGCGATGTACGTCTGGCTCGAGCCCGGCTCTCGCTACGTCATGACGCGCGGCGCCGTCGCCACGAGGCAGACCGTCGCCAAAGTGACAGTCGCCGATAATGACATACAGGCCGCCCCGCAGCTGCCACAGCTGGTCGAGACAGACGACACGATGGGATTCGGCGACTATTACGAGGCGTTCATCAAAGAGGGGTGGCGCACACAGCAGGCGGCCAGGCTGCCGCTCAGGGCGTCGGTCAATGATTTCACGCTGACCTATCGAATCGTCCCGCCGAGCGAGTCCGGCGGCAGCACCGCAACCTACGGCGAGGACTACCGCCTGCGCACGATCACCGGCCACGCGTCATCGCCGGACCACACCTACAACCCCGCCACCAATCGAGGTGTCGCTGAACACCAAACCGGCTACAGCCCGTGGATGTGGCTCCCCTTCGAGGTGATTGAAGACAAGCGCCTCGAGGGAGACGAGACCATCGTCATTGAAATGATCAACACAGCCGACGATCGTGTGGCCGGCAAAATCCGCCACACGATCACGCTGAGGGACGATGAGCCGCACAGCATCCTCAAATTCGACGAGCGCGAGGGTGTCGTCTATGAGGGTGGCCAGCGGGACATCTACGTGCACCTCGAGAAGGGGCATCACGATGTTGAGCATTGGGCGTTGCCGCGTGATGCGACGTTCCAGTACTGCTTCTCGAACCGGAGCACGGCTAGATTCAACGTGGACTATCAGGTAATTCTGGCCGGCGGCGGCACGAGGGTGACGCGAAGTGGATGCCGTACCGCCGTCTTGCCCGCCGGCGTGACACGCATGAAGCTGCTCACGCTGCACATTTTTGACCCGGACGATAGAGTTGAGCCGGACGAGTCCATAGAGATTCGGATGTGGCCGAGAGGCGGCAGCAGGTCTCAGAACCGGCTCACCTATCAGTTCAAGGCGCACGATGACCCCACTGCGGTCATCTACGGCTATCAATTCCCCGGTGACCTGTTCTATGTGCCAGATTCGTCTCCCGGCGAGATTCGTCCCGCGTTGGAGCGCGCAATCAACCAGCCCGGCGCATATCTGACCAATCGCGCATGGACCACGATCAAGGACAACGATGTCCCAATCCTGGAGATCACCGGCCAAGATAGGCCCGGCAAGGACGGCGAGCTCATCACCTTCACCGTCCGCGCCACAAATGGCGCCCTGCTGAATCCCCTGTCCTTTGATTGGACGGTCGTGGATACCAACGGCGTGGTAGATGACGGCATGAAACAGATCGATTGCGAGCGCACATTTATCGTCGTCAAAGAACGCGATGCCATGGGCAACCCCATCAGATGGGTCACTGACCCCAACGACCCCGGCATCGACGACACGGTCATGGCCAACGCGCTTCAGTTCACCAACGAGAGTTGCGTCGGCGGCAAGGTGAGCGTGACGAAACACCGAGGTAAGTCGGGCTATTTCTACATGGACGCCGGTGAAACGGAGCGCGACATTACGTTCCTGGTCCGTCGCAACGGCGCGAACGGATATGCGCAGTTCATTCCGGAGCAGAAGCCGACGTATACAACGCCGGAGGGCATGGAGACGGCGTGCATCCCCATCAACAATGGCAGCTGCCCGGCCACGCAGAACGGGGAAGGCATGGGGGCGAGTGAGCCCGCCATGGTCGTTCCAACCACGGCAGTCGCCAACGTGCAGGTCACAGCGGTGGATGCCGTCAGCGCCAGTGTCTCCTGGGATGCGGTGCCGCACGCGGCGTCGTATGAGGTGTCATGGGACGGCAGCGGCTCGCAGACCGCCAGCATCGGCGTCCAGCCCGGTGTGACGGGAACCACGGCCACCATCCCGCACAACGCGCAGGAGGCCATGACACTCACGGTCACCGTCACGCCTGAATACGTGGACGGCAACGGTCAGACGCAGCTGGCGAGCGACCTCGCCGGCACGGCGACGCTGGACGTGGGACAGGACGCGGACACACAGGCTGCGCCGGAGGAACAGGAAGCCCAAGACGAGCAACAGGCGCCGGTCGCCGTGCCCACCTCACATTGCGTCTCTGACAGCCTGCTCAATCTGGTGCGCTACTACTATTCCGCGAACCAGAATCGTGCCCCGCATTACGGCGAGAACTGGAAGCGGGTCCTCATCGCGTTCGGCGATATGCAGGATGATCAGCTGACACCACACACGGCCGCGGAGGCGACGCAGGGCGAGACGATATGGTCCGGCTGGACACCTGTCCGTGAAGCGCTGGAATGCATCGAAACCGCCACTGCCCAGCCAACACCCACGCCTACGCCGCCGCCCACGCCGCCCACGCCGCCCACGCCGGAAATCAGCATCGCCAGCGATGGCGACGTCACCGAAGGCAGCGCTGCCAGCTTCACCATCACTGCCAGCCCAGCGCCGGCGGCAGACCTGACGGTCAGCGTGAATGTCGCGCAGAGCGGCGACTTCGGCGCAACCACCGGCGCCCAGACCGTCACCATCCCGACCAGCGGGACGTACACCCTGAGCGTCGCCACCAGCGACGACAGCACGGACGAGGCTGATGGTTCGGTCACGGCAACGGTCAACGCCGGCACGGGCTACACCGTGTCCTCGTCGGCCGGTGCGGCCACGGCGGCGGTGTCCGACAACGATGACCCGCCGTCGGTCTGCAATCTGCCGGCCGACGCCATCACGGTGGCCGAGGTCACTGGCTGGCGCGACGCCCTCGACACCACCAAGGCGGCCGCGGGCATCAAGCGCTGGAACCGGGTGCTGGCCACCTTAGGCGAGGACACGGGCCTCACGCCGATGTCGGCGGATCTGGCGCAGGCAGTCTCCAACTGGCTCAAGAACACCCGCTGGGATCGCACGGCGCGCACCCTGAACGCGATGGAGCAGTGCGACAACTGACCGGACGCAACTGAGGCGACAACCAGTAGCCCAAGCCGTCGCCAGCCTCTCGGCTGGCAACGGCGTCGGCGAGGGTCGACCGCACGCGCCGTCATCTTCCTCAGTGGATCTACCTAGCGCTGATCTACGACCTGCTCCGATCGATGTGAACAGGCTCTAACCTGCCAGAGAAGCACAGCTTTCATGCGAGTGGTATCACAGGGCTACATCCCAAGAGAAAGTTCGCAATACGGTCTTCGAGGGCCCACCAGCTTTGTACGTGCGCCCGGCTGCCTGGAGAAGTGACGATGGCTGAGCAGGTGCGGCTCTTGTCGGGAGGGAATCCACAGATTCCCAAGGGCGACGGCGACGCCCCGGTGCAGGACTACATCGCAGCCATGCCGGGCTGGAAGAGTGACGTCGGACGTCGACTAGACGATCTGATCGAACGCACGGTGCCGGATGTCCGCAAGGCGGTGCGCTGGAACTCGCCCTGGTATGGCGTCGAGGGTCAGGGCTGGTTCGTCAGCACCCACGTGTTTGCCAGATACGTCAAGGTGACGTTCATGAACGGCGCGGCGTTGACTCCACAGCCGCCCGGCTCGGGCAAAGATCCTGACTCTCGCTGGGTGAATA
This sequence comes from Dehalococcoidia bacterium, assembly GCA_964291525.2. Taxonomy (GTDB): domain Bacteria; phylum Chloroflexota; class Dehalococcoidia; order Bin125; family Bin125; genus Bin125. Next base: position 88,322 of record OZ219764.1, read on the forward strand.
TCTTTGAAGGAGAGCTCGACGAGGAACAGATGGCCGACTGGATTCGTCAGTCGGCCTCGCTGCCTGGTTGGGACGGGTTCTAGAGGCCATTTGTGAACGGAGAATCCACATGCGCGTGATGGTGTTGGTCAAGGCGACCGAAGACAGCGAAGCCGGCGTCATGCCGACCACAGAGATGTTCGAGGAGATGGGCGCGTACAACGAGCAACTGGTCAACGCCGGGATCATGCAGACCGGTGAAGGCCTGAAACCGACCGCCGATGGGAAGCGTGTCGCGTTTGATGGCGAATCGCGCACCGTGATCGACGGACCCTTTGGCGTCACCAACGAATTGGTCGCTGGATTCTGGATCTGGGAAGTTGAGAGCTTGGACGAGGCGGTCGAGTGGGTCAAGCGAGCTCCCAATCCGATGTTTGGCCCGAGCGAGATCGAGATTCGCCCCTTCTACGAACTTGAGGACTTCGGTGACGCGATTACACCCGAGCAGACCGAGCGAGAAGAAGACCTACGAGAGCGGATCGGCGAGTAGCCTGAGTCCAGCGGAAGGCACTGAACATGAAGCAACTCGAACCTGACCTCTGGCAGACTTCTCCACGGACCATTGACGACATGGTGGCGACCCATGCATATCTGTTGATTCGCCCCACCGGGAACCTGCTGCTCTACGGGATCGGTGAGGGACAAGACGCAGATCTTGATGCGATGGAGGAACTGGGCGGCGTCGCGGTGCAGGTACTCAGTCATCGCGATGAAACCAGCCCGGCATTGAATCAGGTTCGCGAGCGATTTGGCTCGCGCCTCGCATGTAGCGAGCTCGAGGTATCGTCCATCAGCGCTGACGCTGAACCTGACCTGATCGTTGGTCCGGGTTGCAACGATCCGGCGTTGGCGGGTCTTGAAATCTTTGACACTCCTGGTCACACCGATGGCAGTATCAGCTTCCGCTACCAGTCGCCGCATGGCAAGAGCTATCTCTTCACCGGCGACACGATCGTTCCCAGCCTGGGCAAGTGGGCGACGTTTGTCGTAGACCAATACGGGGGCACGTTCGAGGCGATGGAGCAGAGCCTGGTCAAGTTGCGCGACCTGGAGCCCGATGTCGTGGTTCCGAGCGCGTTCGTTGGCGAAATTTCGTGTGTGGAGATGGGCGAAGGTGAGTGGGCCTCGATTGTCGATCATCGACTCGAACGCCTGCGAGCGATTGCTCCAGCCTGACCGCTGTCGCTGCGCTGCGGATTTGCCTCTTGTAGCCTCTAGTTGAGTGCGCCTGCATCTGCGACTGATGGTGACTCTGACCACGGGAGGGTGCGATGACCTCACGATTACAGGAATGGATGGACGGGCCGTACGCCAAGGCGACTGGTCGTTTTCCTGAGCGGCGCGAGGCGTTCCATCGCTCGTCGGGTGAGCCGCTCGACCCGATCTACGTCAACGGCGACGCCGACCCATTGCCCGGCGAGTATCCCTACACGCGCGGCATCCAGCCGACGATGTATCGCGGCCGTCTCTGGACAATGCGCCAATACGCCGGGCAAGAGGATGCCGAAGCATCCAACCATCGCTACCGGTTCTTGCTCGATCAAGGCCAGACTGGGCTTTCGGTGGCATTCGATCTGCCGACCCAGATCGGCTATGACTCGGATGCGTCGATGGCTGAAGGCGAGGTCGGCAAGGTTGGCGTGGCGATCGACTCGATCGACGACATGCGCACGCTCTTCGACCAGATCCCGCTGGACCGCGTGACGACCTCCATGACGATCAACTCGACCGCGAACATTCTGCTGTCGCTCTATGCCGCAGTCGCCGAGGAGCAGGGCGTTGGTCGCGACAAGATCGGCGGGACGGTTCAGAACGACATTCTCAAGGAATACGTCGCCCGAGGGACATACATTTATCCGCCCAAGCCATCGATGCGGCTGATCACGGACAGCTTCGACTACTGCACGCGCGAGGTCCCGCGCTGGAACACAATCTCGATTTCCGGCTATCACATGCGCGAAGCGGGCTGTACGGCAGCTCAGGAGATTGGATTCACGCTGGCCAACGCGATCGCCTACGTCGAGGCGGCGCTCGACCAGGGACTGGCATTCGACAGCTTCGGACCACGGCTCTCATTCTTCTTCGCCTGTCACAGCAATTTCCTCGAGGAAATCGGCAAGTTCCGCGCTGCCCGTCGTCTGTGGGCGAGCATTGCCAGGGAGCGTTTCGGCTCCGAGAATCAGCGCGCGCAGATGCTCCGCTTTCACACCCAGACCGGCGGCGTCACGTTGACCGCGCAACAGCCGGACAACAACGTGATTCGCACGACCTTGCAAGCGCTGGCCGCCGTGCTCGGCGGGACGCAGTCGCTGCACACGAACTCGCTCGACGAGGCACTGGGACTGCCATCGGAGCACGCGGTCGAGATCGCGCTGCGCACGCAGCAGGTGATCGGCTACGAATCCGGCGTCGCCGATGTGATCGATCCGCTCGGCGGCTCGTACTACATCGAGCAGACGACTGACCAGCTTGAGGAAGAGGCGCGCAACTACATCGATCAAATCGACGCCCTCGGCGGCGCGGTTTCCGCGATTGAGCAGGGGTACCAGCAGTCCGAGATTCTTGAGGCGGCGTCTAGTTTCCAACGCGAGGTTGAGACCGAAGCCGAAGCGGCTCGCGAAGGTGATCGGACGGCGGGCAAGCGTGGACGAGTGATTGTTGGCGTGAACCGCTTTGAGACCAACGAGGAATCGGACGTCGAGATTGTGCGCGTCGACCCGACCGTGCGTGCGCGGCAGATCGAGAAGTTGGAGAAGCTACGGGATCGGCGTGACCCGTCAGCGGTCTCGGCAGCCCTGGATGCAATTCAGCAGGCCGCCGACACGGACGAGAATCTCGTCCCACTGATGCTCGAGGCAGTTAAGCAATCGGCGACGCTGGGCGAGATCTCGGACTCCTTACGGAAGGTCTGGGGCGAGTATCGCGAACGGATCGTCGTGTAGGACGAGTGGAATCGTCGACGTGCCTTTTGGAAGACGAGTAGTGGGACGCAAGGCCGCTGGATCTACCGGTGGTGAGTCTGAGCATGAATGGTCAGACTCTCAGCGCTTGCGTTACTGGTGGCAAGCGGAACGCAATCTGTTGTTGAAGACGCTGGCCGCTGTGCCTGAAGACCAGGTCGATGACGCCCTCGCCGACGAGTCCTGGTCGCCAACAGGGATGGCCGCTCATCGGTTGTTCTGGGAAGCTGAGGAGCGGGCGGCCATAGAGGAACTTCTCGGTGGTGCATTCCCCTCGCTGCTTGACTTCCCGACGCGACGAATCGATTCGACCAATGCTGCGGCTGTTGCATCGCTTGGTGATCGACGACTGACAGCCTTGATTCGGGCATTGCAGGACTTGCGGGAACGCACGGCTACGCTGGTGGAGCGCATCCCCGATGCCGACCTGAACACGCCAGGCAATCCGGCACGGATCTTGCTCGGCGTGGCGTTGGAGCACGATCGGGAACATCGCGGGGAGCTCGAGTCGAGATTCGGCGCTCTCCCGCATGATGACTAACCCACGTTGAGCGAGATGGGACCACAATGGCACTGACACGCATTCACCACATCGGGATCGCTGTGCATGACGCAGACAAGACCGCCGAGGTTTGGCGCGACACCTTCGGTCTGGAGACTGCTCTCGACACCGAGCTTGAGTCGCAGGGCGTGCGCGGAGTGATCTTCCCACTGGACAATTGCGAGATTGAGCTCCTCCAGCCGACCCGCGAAGACACTGGAATCTCCAAATATCTCGAGACCAACGGCGAAGGCTTTCACCACATCTGCTTCGAATCCACTGACGTCGCCGGCGATCTCGTCGCGGCGAAGGAGTCGGGCATGCACATGATTGATGAAGAGCCGCGCGTTGGCCTGACCGGTATGATTGGCTTCATTCATCCTCGCTCCAACCATGGCGTCTTGATCGAGTACGCCCAGCCGCCGGAGGATGCGCCGCAACACTCCGGGCCAACCTCGGGTCCCGGACCTCACGCGCTGCATCACATGACCGTGGCCGTCAACGAGGTGGCGCCCGTCACGGAGGCTTGGACGGAGCGCTACGGCCTGGTCGGGCGTGAGCCCTTCAGCGCCGAGGCGTTGGGCCTGGAGGGTCAGTTCCTGGACCTCGGCCCGACGGCGATCGAGCTGGTGCGACCATTGCCCGGCAGCGGTGGTCCGTTGCCACGCAAGCTGGACACTTCCGGCGAGGGGATGTTCATGCTCGCCCTGACCGTTCGCAACGCAGAGGCGTCGGTCGCCCACCTCCGAGAACAGGGTTGGACCGTGACCGACGGGAACGCGGGCGCCTTCATTTCACCCAAACACACTTATGGTGCGCGGCTGCGCCTATCCGAGGCTTAAGCTTGAGTCGAGTAACGGCGCAGATCGGAAGTTGAGACCATGAGCGAATCCTCAACAATGACGGAACAGATTCGAGTGCTGGTCGCGAAACCAGGGCTCGACGGCCACGACCGCGGAGCGAAGATTGTCGCGCGGGCGCTTCGCGACTCGGGTATGGAAGTGATCTATACCGGCATTCGCCAGACTCCGGACATGATCGCCGAAGCGGCGCTGCAAGAAGATGTGCACGTGGTTGCGCTCTCGGTCCTGTCCGGTGCGCACCTGGAGCTGTTCCCTCGCGTCGTTGAGGCCTGCGGACAGCGCGGAATCACGCCTGAGAACACGCTCTTCCTTGGTGGCGGCATCATTCCCGACGAGGACGCCGACGTGCTACATAATGCGGGATTCTCTGCCGTGTTTGGTCCCGGCGCCCATACCGGTGACATTGCCGAGTATGTCCGCGCTCACGTGCCCGAGCTCGACCGTTCGTGACGACTGAGACCGCCGCTTCTGCGACCACTGAACTCTCCGGCCGACTCGCCGAGTTGGAAGAGCGGCTGCTCTCCGGCGACCGCCGGGCGCTAGCTCGAACTCTGAGCTGGGTCGAGAGCGGCGACCAACGCGGGCGCGACATGCTGCGCTCGCTCTACCCGCGTAGTGGACGCGCCCGGACCATCGGCTTGACGGGTTCTCCCGGAGCTGGAAAGAGCACCGTAACCAACGAACTGGCCAAGGCATTCCGACGACGTGGGCAGAGCGTCGGCATCGTGGCTATTGACCCTTCCTCGCCTTACACAATGGGCGCAATCCTCGGCGACCGGGTGCGGATGACTGAGCTCTACTCCGATTCCGACGTGTTCATTCGCTCGCTTGCTTCACGTGGCGCGCTTGGCGGACTCTCGGCTGCGACGCAGGACGTGGTCCATGTCCTCGACGCCTACGGCAAAGACGTCATTCTGATCGAGACCGTCGGCGCCGGACAGGACGAGGTTGACATCGCTGGTGCGGCGCAGACCACAATCTTGGTCAACACGCCCAACATGGGCGACGAGGTGCAGACGCTGAAGGCGGGGATCATGGAGATCGCCGACGTGCTAGCCGTTAACAAGTCCGACTTGCCCGGCGCTGACCGGATGGTTTCGGCGCTGAAGGCGTTGCTTTCGCTCAATCCAGATCGTGGTTGGGATCCTCCGGTCGTGCGGGTCGTTGCGACACAGGGCGAGGGCACGGACAAGCTTGTCGAAGCATGCGACGCGCACTACGAAGAGTTGCAGTCTTCTGGCAGGATGCAGGCCGCGGAACTTGATCGGGCTCGACAGCAGATCACTTCACTGGCGCGCGCCAACATGCTCAAACAGATTCAGACCGAAGCGGGCGAGGAGCGATTGGCCAAGCTGGCCAACGACGTGGCCTCGCGAACCGCGGATCCTCACACCGCTGCCGCTGCCTGGCTAGCCGGATCATGAGTCGGTCCGACGCGGTCCAGCGCCTGCATATTCGCTTCGCCGCGGAAGGACCGCTCAGATACGTCTCCCACCTGGATCTGATGCGTGTCTGGGAACGAGTTTGCAAGCGCGCCGGCTTGCCACTGGCAACGTCGCACGGATTCTCACCACGGCCAAAGATTGCGCTGGCGGCGCCGCTGGCCGTCGGTGCGACTTCTGAAGCTGAGTTACTAGATCTCTTGCTCACCGCAGAAGTAGATCTCAATGAGACGATGATCAATCTCTCGAAGCAATTGACGCCCGGGTTGAGGATCCTCGAGTTGCGCGAAGGTTCTCTCAAGCAATCTTCTCTGCAATCAATGCTGCGTGCGACTTCATATGAGGTCGAAGTGCCGGACTCCCGGTCAATCGAGGAGTGGCAGCACTCAATCGATGAGTTGCTGGAACGCAACGAGATTCCCTGGACTCATCAGCGAGGCAAAGAGACCAAGTCATACGATCTGCGGCCGCTGATTTTGCAGATTGATTTGCTCGGTGTCTCTGATGGTGTAGCCACGCTATTGATGGATTTGCGCAACGACGAGCGCGGAGCCGGTCGTCCCGAGCAGGTGTTGTTGGCGCTGGGCGCTACCGATGAGCCGACGCTGATGCATCGGACCGCGATTGATTTAGCTGGCGAGCCAGTGAAAGCATGAATCGGGTCATTGTCCTGAGACACGTCGAGTCCGAGGCGAATCGCTCTAACGTTGGGCTTGGCCGGACCGATTCACCGCCGACAGAGCTTGGTATCCAGCAACTTCAAGCTACTGTCGAAGCCCTGAAGGACGAGCCGATCACGAGGGTCCTGACCAGCCCACTCTCTCGAGCGCGGTTACTAGCGGAGGCGATCGCCAAGGACCACGAGGTCGTTGCTGAGCCAAGCGATGGACTGATCGAACTGGACGTGGGCGAACTGGAAGGCCTGGAATGGCCGCTGGTGCGGGAACGATTCGCCGAATTCCTCGGCGACTGGAGAGGTGACGATTCAGTCAGCGCGCCAATGCCTGGCGGCGAGTCCTTGCTCGATGTTCTAGAACGATCACATCCGGTCATTGACGAAATGGTCGCGGATCCGTCAGATGGAACCGGCCTGCTCGTGACCCACAACTTCGTCGTCAAGATGCTGGTCGTACACGCGCTTGAGATGCCGCCGCGAGAATGGCGAAGGATCGACACCGGGTTGGCCGGTATCTCAACCTTTCGCGTCGCCGACGGTGTGCCAGCGGTCGTGCGGTTAAACGATCGACACCATTTGAACGGTCTCTAGCCCGCTCCTCGGGGTGTACAGTGCCATCGGCGGCGGCGCAGACCGCAGACTATGGCCGAGATGCCGGTCGACCGCACGGTCGAAATTGTGACCGACTCTGCGGTCATCCCGACCCCTGAGCGGCGAGAGCAAGCTGAGCAACCGCGTCAGCCCGCGGCGCTGCCGTGGCTGCTGCGCCGCATCGCCTTCATCTCGTCATTGTTGCTGGTCGGATTCGTCATCTATAGCGGCGTCGAGGGTCTACTCCAAGCGAATAGCCTTGATGATCGAATCATTGAGACGCGCGCCGAGATCGAGCAGCTCCGCCTTGACACCGAACAACTTGCAGCCCTCGTGGCATGGTTGGACTCCGATGCATACATTGAACGCGTCGCCCGCGAAGACCTGGGCATGGTCCGTCCTGGCGAAGAAGCATTCGCTGTCCATGCTCCGCGCCGCAGCGACCTGGAAATCAATCGCACTCCCTGGTGGGCTAACCTGTTGCCTCCTGAGTCGGAACCGCCTTCGCCGGAATAGCAGGCGCGATCGAGATTCGTCGTGACACTACCGACCGATCGTCGGATTCGGGCAATCGGCCGCCGTATCTCTCGCGCCTTGGTCGAATCGGTCGGCACCGGCTTCGGTCGACCGCTGATCGCCGCGGTGTCGGGCGGCGCCGACTCTTCAGCGATGCTGCTCCTACTTGCGGATACACAGAGCCGTCACGGCTGGCGAGTTCGCGCCGTCCATGTCGATCACCTCATCCAGTCAGTGGATGTGCGCTCGGAGTTTCGCAACGGGTCGGCGGAGATCGCGGCGATGGCCGGCGCACAGCTTGATGTGGTCGAAGCAGACGCGCTCGCCGAGGCGGAGTCGTTATCCGAGGGCCTCGAGGCTGCTGCTCGTCGGGTCCGCTATGAGGTGCTGGGCCGAGTAGCTCGGGAACGTGGCGCGTCAGTCGTTGCCGTTGCGCACACGCAGGACGACCAAGCCGAGACGGTGCTCATGCACATCCTGCGAGGCTCTGGTCTTGATGGTCTTAGCGGTATGCCGAGGACCCGGCCGTTTAGCGATGACTTGCAACTCGTGCGGCCTTTACTAGACGTGACCAGGGAAGAGACCGAGTCGGTCTGTCAGGCATACGAATGGACACCGGTCCACGATCCGTCGAACGATCGGCTCGAGTACACCCGCAACCGGGTACGACACTCGCTGCTGCCGTTGATGAACGAAATCAATCCGAACATTGCCGAGCGGCTCACTGAGATGGCGCGGTCGGTGCGCTCGGACAGGGAGTTGCTCGACCTGATCGGTCAGCAGAGCCTGCAGCAACTGCGCGACGACGACGGCGCGTTGCCTCGGCGCCTGTTCATGTCGCTCGACGGTCAACTTCAGAATCGTGTCGTGCGGGCGTTCTGCCGTGAGCACGGCCTGATCCTCACGGCGGAGCGGACGGCGGCGGCGCTGCAAGTGATCCACACCGGACACGGGCAGGTAGAACTACCGAACGGCGGGCAGCTCAGTGTGGTGCGCGGCACAATCAGCATTGGTCCACCGTGTCCACCAGCGGTGTCAGAGCATTGACATCGCGGATCGCCGCGGGCTACTATTGACGTCTGCGCAAATGCAGGGAGCCCCCCAGTCGGTAGACCGACGAGCGCCCCGCATCGGCCAGGCCTTAACAATTGGAGAGCGGAAGTCCAGTGTGCTTGGGGAGCCCCCCCAAGTCCGGACACAAAATCGTCGCGATTCCTTCGGGAGTAGCGGCGGTCGCGATGTCCGAACAATCTCTACTTTTGCAGCCGACTCGATCGGCTGATCCAATGGAGAGTTTGATCCTGGCTCAGGATAAACGCTGGCGGCGTGCCTTACGCATGCAAGTCGAACGAAGCTCGCCCTTCGGGGCGATGACTGAGTGGCAAACGGCTGAGTAACGCGTAGGTGATCTGTCCCGAGGAGGGGAACAACCCGTGGAAACGCGGGCTAATGCCCCATACGCCCACCGGATCGGACCGGTGGGGAAATGTTCCGGCGCCTTGGGAGGAGCCTGCGTCCGATTAGCTAGTTGGTGGGGTAATGGCCCACCAAGGCATCGATCGGTAGCTGGTCTGAGAGGATGATCAGCCAGACTGGGACTGAGACACGGCCCAGACTCCTACGGGAGGCAGCAGCGAGGAATCTTGCACAATGGGCGAAAGCCTGATGCAGCAACGCCGCGTGGGTGATGAAGGCCTTAGGGTTGTAAATCCCTTTTGCCGGGGAAGAACTTTGACGGTACCCGGCGAATAAGCCACGGCTAACTACGTGCCAGCAGCCGCGGTAAGACGTAGGTGGCAAGCGTTATCCGGATTTACTGGGCGTAAAGCGTACGTAGGCGGCGCCATAAGTCTGTCGTGAAATCTCCCGGCTCAACCGGGAGCGGCCGATGGAAACTGTGACGCTGGAGGGGCGTAGAGGCAAGCGGAATTCCCGGAGTAGTGGTGGAATGCGTAGATACCGGGAGGAACACCAGTGGCGCAAGCGGCTTGCCAGACGCATCCTGACGCTGAGGTACGAAAGCGTGGGTAGCGAACCGGATTAGATACCCGGGTAGTCCACGCCGTAAACGATGGATGCTAGTCGTGGGGGGTATCGACCCCCTCTGTGACGCAGCTAACGCAATAAGCATCCCGCCTGGGGAGTACGGCCGCAAGGCTAAAACTCAAAGGAATTGACGGGGGCCCGCACAAGCAGCGGAGCGTGTGGTTCAATTCGATGCAACGCGAAGAACCTTACCTGGGCTTGACATGTTCCGGACCGCGGGTGAAAGCCCGTTTCCCTTCGGGGCCGGATCACAGGTGCTGCACGGCTGTCGTCAGCTCGTGCCGTGAGGTGTTGGGTTAAGTCCCGCAACGAGCGCAACCCTCGTCGTTAGTTGTATTTCTCTAGCGAGACCGCTGCGTACAACGCAGAGGAAGGTGGGGACGATGTCAAGTCAGCGTGGCCCTTACGCCCAGGGCGACACACACGCTACAATGGCCGGTACAACGGGCAGCCACTGCGCGAGCAGGAGCGAATCCCTCAAAACCGGCCCCAGTTCGGATAGCAGGCTGAAACTCGCCTGCTTGAAGCCGGAGTTGCTAGTAACCGCAGGTCAGCCACACTGCGGTGAATACGTTCTCGGGCCTTGTACACACCGCCCGTCACGTCATGGGAGTGAGTAACACTTGAAGTCGGTGCGCGAACCTTCGGGACGCAGCCGCCTAAGGTGGGACTCGCGACTGGGACGAAGTCGTAACAAGGTAGCCGTAGCGGAAGCTGCGGCTGGATCACCTCCTTTCTAGGGAGAACGCCATTCGATGATCCCATCATCGTTTGAGCTCCCAGGTCGATCCGCCAGCCGGCTCAGTAATGAGTTCGGCGCTCCGAGGTTGACGCCCCTAACCCGGGCCGAAGCCGACGAGTCAACGGCGTGATCCGGCTCCTCAAATGCACTGACTTCCGCTCTCCAACGGTTAAGGCCGACTCAGAACCCGGCCGAAGGCCATCCCGGGCCATTAGCTCAGCAGGTTAGAGCGCAGTCCTGATAAGACTGAGGTCCCTGGTTCGAGTCCAGGATGGCCCACCAACACGTACCGATTTGCGAACTCCATCTCCCAGACCTACCTCAGCGCGATCTGAGCGCCCGATCGGGCTGTCTTCGGGCATGGGGATCGTGTAGCGGATCACGGCGCGACCAGGGCTAACCTCGATGCGCTGGATGAACGTGCGCAGGAAGGCTCTCGTCTCGGTTAGCTCACTGGTGAGCAGATAGTCGGACATGTCCTCGGCGAATGCCGCGATCATGTCCTCGGAGTTGAGCAACTGCCTCCGGTCTGCAAATGTCCTTCGGGCCGTTTCCGCTGCAACCTCCAGCTGTTCCTTGCGTCGCTTGTGATCACGGATGCGGTCTGCTGCGTCCGACATCTCGAGGTGGGTCGTCTCGACCATACGCCAGATGCGGTCGAGCGCCTGCGTGACTTGCGCCAACTCATGCTCGGCCGATTCCAGCTTCTGACGCTGTTCCTTGGCGAGACCATCCATCTCCTCGTCAACCATCTTGACGAGCTCTCGGATATTGCTCTCGGTCAGGATGTGCTCACGTAGTTGCTCGATGATGGTGCGCTCGAAATCACGAGCATTCAGTCGCGGGGTCTCGCAAGTCTCCGTTCCCTTCTTGATCTTCGATTGACACACGTAGTAGCTGTACTTCCCGCCCTTCGCCTCGGCGCCCGACATACTCACATCGCACAGCTCGCAACTGAGCAAGCTGGACAGTAAGTACGGACTCGACACACGACGAGGATTGACATGGTTTGGAGCACGCGACTTCAATAGGCGTTGAACGTACTGATACTCGTCGCGGGAGACGATGGCCGGGTGCGCACCTGCGACGCGAACCGGTTCACCGCCGTCCTTGGCGTTCTGACCCCAGACCACCGTGCCGGTGTACGCCTCGTTGTTGAGGAGGCGGTGCACGGTCGTCTTCAGCCAAGGCTTGCCGTTGGTGGTAGGAATGCCCTCGTCGTTGAGCACGCGGGTGATGTCGAGCACGCTGCTGCCGTTGATGGCCATGTCGAAGATGCGGCGCACGATGTCGTCAACGGGAGGATTGAGTTCGAGCCGTGGTCGCTCTTTGCCGCCGTCTGCGACTTTCACCCGCTTGTATCCGTAGGGCGGCCGACTGGCGACCCAGAACCCGCGCGAGGCGGCTTCGCGCATTCCTCGCGTGACCTCCTGGGCGAGGTTCTCGGAATAGAACTCGTCGACCGACTCGATGATTGCCTCCATGAGCTTGCCGGTCGGAGTGTCATCGGCGTGCTCGGTGATCGAGGTCACACGAATCCCGCGACGACGCAGCATCGACTTGAAGGCCACGGCGTGCTCACGCTTGCGAGTGAAGCGGGAGAACTTCCAGACCAGAATCTCTTGGAACGGCGCGTCCGGTTGCGCCGCCTCATCAAGCATCTTGGTGAACTGGGGACGATCGGAGGTTCGGCCAGACTCCGCCTCGTCGATGTATTCGCGAGCGACGATGTAGCCGTTGCGCTCAGCGAAGTCACGCAGGGCCCGGAGCTGGGCAGCCACGGAGAGGTCGACGTCTTGGCGGTCGGAAGAGACCCGAGCGTAGAGTGCCACCGGCGTCATTGGTTGGGGGTCCTGCATCAGGCGATCCTCTCTCGCGGCGGCTGGGTCGTGCCGCGATCCTTGTTCGAAACATTGTAGGTAATCGAGGCTGTTCCGACACCGGCGCCGGCGTCCGAATGTCTCAATCTCATCAGGCACGAGGCGACCACACAGGCTCGTTCTCTCGTCCTATTGGAGCCTGGACGCTGGGCCTCGCCGGACGGTGGCCGGCTCCCTGTCCTGAAACATTTGTCCAACGATCGGCAATGTAGCCCTGACAGAAGATTGCAAAGTGCAATCGAGTGCAATCTGCTGTCCAGTCAGATTGCACTCGGGGGTTGTGGTGCGGTGTAGAACAGGGTTTCGTGATTGTGGACAGCTGGGGACAGGTCGGCGAAGGGTGGGGCGGGGCGCTCTCCCTACAGGAAGTGTTCAGCACGGGTGGTTGGGGCATTGAGGAACAGGCCAAACTGGTGCAATCGGTGCTGTTCGGGGCTGGTTGCGCCCCATGCGCGCCAGCTGCGACCCAGGATGCCATGCTCAGACAGAGCACCGAGGTGGGTGCTTAGAAACGGCGCGGGACTGACCTGTTCGGCGGTGTCGAGGAAGGTCGTTTCGGCTTGCTCGGACTCGAAGACGAACAGCACGAGCGGGATCTGACCGCTGTGGTCGGGCCGGATGTAGTCGCTCTCGAAGTAGCGTCGGTAGGCGCACAGACGCTCGGGGACTCGCTTCGGCGTGGTGGCGCGACGCTCGAACTCCAGCAGGCACCAGTGCCAGTCATCGTCAGTGCGGAGCTGGAATGAGGCGTCGGGGTAGATCAGGTAGCGCGTGCCTTGGTGCTCGTAACTGATCTGCGAGCGATGAGTCGGTAGGAGGTCGAGGATTTCGTGCTCGGGGGAACGGGCTGCTTCAGCACTCAGATTGGCGCAGAACTCGGTGATGCCGGCCTGATGCCGATGCTGATTGGCCATGGTCTGGAGCGCGGAGCCGATGTAACCCTGCTCATCTCGCAGCGGCGTCCAGCGGTCCAGGGTCGGACCCACAGCAGTTCGGTCGCGACGAGCGAGGTAGGTGATGCCTTTGTCTGACAGCACGTAGCCCAGTTCCTCGCGCTGGACGAGACCTTGGTCGCGTAATGAACGCAAGACGTGATTGGCCTGACGCCTGCTGACGCCCTCCATCAGTCCGGCCAGCTGCTCCGTTGAACAGAACGGCCAACCGGCGAGCAGACCGAGCACACGCTTCTCGGCGCGACCCAACGTGAGTGAGAGGGCCAGACCCAACTGCTTGGTTGTATCGGGCAGGGATGCGCTCACGGCAGGGGCAAACTGCCGTTTCTGCCAGCCACTGATCTCGGGATACGTCTCCCTCAGCCGCTGGACATGTTTGACGATGCTGGGCAGCGATACGTCGGGTTCCAGCGTCGGCGTTGAGGCGAAGCCATACCCGCCTTGCTGCCAGACTTCGTACTGCCCCTTGCCGACCATGACCTCGCCCATCACTGCGACGAACGTGTGTCGATGCACCGATGGGTCGGCGATCGTACGGAGGACGCGCCGCATGTCCTGCTCCGAGTCGACGAGGATCAGCGTGACCAAGGGACGCTTGCTGACCTCCAGCCGCTCAATCGTCCGGATGCGGTAACGCAGGCTGGCATGACTCAACATCGGGCCCTGCCTCACGAGACCGATGGAGCCGCCGGACATGCGCAGCAGCAGGTCGTAGGGACCCGAACGGCAATGCTCGACCGGCATGGGCGATTCACCAGCCCGCAACTCCGCAATCATCGCCGCCACTCGGTACAGCAGCGCCACCGAGTCCAAGCGTTCAGCCAAGACCCGGAACCACTGCCGCGACACGGGGTACAGACCCAGCAGTCGCTCACACCCTGACTCGCTGCCCGCCGCAGCGACGATGCCGTCGGAGGTCGGAACGAACCGCTGCTGTGGCCGCGCTCCGAGTACCTGCGATCGATGCGCACGCGACTCGGCCAGTCCACGCTTCGACAACCGCCCAAGCCGATCTCGCATTGTGTTCGCCGGCAGGCGAATGAAGGCTGACAGTTCGTCGACCGTCGCCAGCGGCGTGTGGCAGAGGATTTCCAGCGTCTCGGCATCGGCCGGTGTGAGCCGACGATGTGCCGTGCCCGACCGCCGCTGCGCTCCGGTATCGTCCAATCGCGTTGTGGCCCAGCGCAGCAGTCCAATCGAGTCGCCGACATCGGCTGTGACAGCGGCAACGAGCCGTGGGCTGACGTGCTCCGTCCACAGAAAGCGCCACAGCGTGTAGCGCGACACGCCGAACCGCTCCGCCGTCTGCTGCTGGCCGCACCGCTCGGTGCGACTCCGCAGGTAGTCTCGGATGGCGTTCAGTAACTCAGGGTCGTGCGGTTGCTTCACGCATGCTCGAATCTCTCATCGTTGGATGTTGATTCGAGTGTGTACCCAGATTCCCAACCTCCACAATGGCGCGCACGTCGGGTTCGAGCGGCACAGCGCGATATCCTGTCACCATTGATACACACCAACGAGGATGCGGCTATGACCCTCCAACGACCCGCCGACGAAATCGCCCGACTCGGTGACGAAATCTACGAGCGCGACATCCGCTCCCAGGTCGAGGCCGACCACCACGGCGAGTACATCGCCATCGACGTCGACAGCGGCTGCTGGGGTCTTGGCATCAACCTGATCGAGGCCCGGCAACAGTTGGACCTGCAGCGCGATGATCCTGACTCGAGGAACGTCTTCGGGCTTCGAGTCGGGTTCGACGTGTTGGCTCACTTTGGCGGCCGACCGTTGCGCAGCCGACAATGATTAGCGGTGTTGTCAACGAGTGGCTTGAGGCTGTGGTCTCCTTGGAGCTTCACGGCCCAAACGGCGCTTCACAGTCGATTGAAGCGATCGTCGACACGGGCTACAGCCGTAACCTCACTGTATCTCCCCAACTGGTTGCCGATTTGGCACTTCCTTTTGTCACCACCAGCCGCGCCCTGCTGGCGGACGGCAGTGTCATCGTGCACAGCGTCTACAGCGCGACCGTGATTTGGGATGGGCAGGCGTTGCTCCTCGAGTTGGATGAAGCCGACACCACACCCCTCGTTGGCATGTCGATGCTGGATGGACACGACCTCCACATCGAAATCCGCAGCGGTGGTCACGTGACCATCGAGCGACGGCCCTGAGCCCTACATCAAGCCTCTTTCCTATCGGACCTCGACCTAGGACTCCTATGTCGACGACGCATGAGCATACGATCAACGTTGCCTTGGGCGGGGTGCTTGGTGACGTGCGGCCGCATATCTGGCATGTCGTATCCGAGCAGCAAGGACAACTTCGCGGCGGCGGTGGCTCCGACAACCTGCCGGCCTCAGCCGGCCTCGATGCACTCGAGTGCGACACGGACTGGCTTCCAGCCGAACCATCTGGACTCTCGGACTTTGGCCTCGGCGGCGGTGAATGGTGTGAGGTTGGCGTCCGACAGGTCGCCGAAGGCGATCAGGACTCTCCGCCAGTTCTGACCGTGGCCCGGGGCGCGGTGTTTGTTGATGTCGTAGTAATGTCGCACCTTGTTGAGCAGGGACTGCGAGACGCAATCAGGCGGCGGTGTGACAACTGCCTGAGCCGACTCAGCCTGAGCCGACTCAGCCTGCGCATCCTGTCCTATGGGCCCGACGTCGAGCGTCGCTGTGCCGTCGAGATTACTTAACTGTTGTGTGTCACCATTCTTATCGACATACTCAGGCGTCACCGTGACTGTTAACGTCATCGGCTCCGATGCGTCATGCTGGATGGTCGCCGAAGTTCCCGTCAGGCTGGGTAAGGTACCTGCGCTCGCACTCAGGGAGTCGCTGCTCTCAGCCGACCAAGACACCTCGTACGACGTGGCATGCTCCACCGCGTCCCAAGTGACCGAGACGCTGGCATCGTCCACCGCGGTCAACTGCACATTCGCCACCGACTCAGTAGGCGCGGGCTTAGCTTGGGCCGGCGACGCTTGGGGGGAAAGCGTGTTTTCGGTCAGCTTGGGGCAGTCTCTGGCCCTTGTGAAATCCGCGTTGAAAAGATGGACGCGAACTGTGTCCACCGTGACCTGCCGCACGCCGCCACCGCTGGCGGTGTGCGTGATGTCGGCGCAGGTGTTGGCAATGTTTCGCGAGGCGGGCTTGCGGACCACCCAGACCTTGCGCCAGCACTTCCAGGGCGTGTCCGCCGTATTGTCCCAGGTCTCGCTTCTCCTCCCGCCCGTCACCGTATAGAAGCGACCGTTGTCGTCGTGGTATTCGAACTCACTCCCGGCGTGCCAGTTGCTGCATCCCGTCCCCGTACCGGGGCTCCCATCGTTGAACGTTACCGTCAGCGTGCCCGGCAAGTTGGTCGCCCAGGTCTGGTAAGCCGGTCCATCCAGGGGAACGGACGGCCCGGTCAGCGACAGGCCGATCAGGTTCCGCTTGTCCGAAGCCACTGTTGCTGTCACGGTCACTGTGCCGCCCGGCTCCGGGCGGTTCGACAGGCGCAGAACGTAGCTCAACTCGTAGCCGGGGTACATGTTCCGAGCAGGCGTGAGCCCGATCGAGGACATCACCGTGTTCGGCCGCCGCAGGAAGGGCACGGACGCGTGCCGCCGATCGTAATCCCACCACGCCTCGAGCTCGGGCGCGTCGTCCACGTTGACCTGGATATTGCCTAGACTCTGGCTCGAATAGCCGCCGCCGTTGGCCGTGTGGGTCAACGACAGCGTGCGGTTGCGATGGCGGCTCTGCTCGTCCATGCCGGACACCGTTACCGGCTGCGGGTTCATGTAGTCCGATGCCGTGAAGGTGAGTGCTGTCGGGCTTGCGGTCGCGGCCCCGGTGTGACTGCCGGTCGTGCCGATGGTGACGGTGGTGTTCCCGCCCGATGGTGCAGTAGTCAGCCGCACGCAATAGGTCGTTTCGCCGCTCTCGAGAATGCGACCAAGGTTGGTGGCACTGAAGATGGTGTTTTGGGCAGGGCACGCTGCCGGCGCCGCCTCGTCGTCGTCGATGGACAGCGTCACCATCGAGGATGCAGACACGACCTCCGCGCCGCCGCCCGTCACTACCGTGCCCGAACCCGTGCCGGTGACCAGGTCGAGCGTTGCGGTGATCGTCTCGTCGTCGGCATCCCCGTCGTCGCGGTTTGCTATGGGGGTCAGCGTCACCGTCGCGGTCTGCACCGTGTTGGAGTCGGAGCCGGTGAAAGTCAGCAAAGGCGTCGCGGATGTCTGATTACTCAACGCCACGCCAGTGCCTGACGCGGTGACCGCGAAGTCCGGCGTCGCATGGCCAGGCAGCCGCGCGCCGGTGCTGGTGGCGAGCGTGATTCGCGCTACCAGCGACTCGCCGGCGATCAGCTGGCGACTCAGCGACACTGTCATCACCGCAGTGTTGGTGGGGTCGCCTTCGCCCATCTCCATGTCAGTTGATGTGAGAGACACCAAGGTCGCCTCGTCATCGGTGATCCGTACCTTATCTGAGCCGTTGGCGCTCGACACGGTATAGGTGTCCGTGCTGCTGCAGCCCACCGTGCTGGAGACGACGGCCGTCACGGTGATGACGCTGTCGAGATCGTCCGCAGAGTTATCGGTCCAGGCCACATCAATCGACCCCGACTGCACACCCGCGAGGAAGCTCACCGTTTTGATGCCTTCGTCGGCCGAGGCGACCCGGTCGACATCGCCCGACTCAGACACGTTGACGCAGACCGTCATATCCGCCGCCGGCTGCGCGTCCAGCGACAAGGGGAAGGAGACCATGGCGTCCGACTCGGGCTTCTCGACCTCGCCGTCGGGGTTGCGGTTCTCGCCCTCACCGACCATCAACCGCACAGACACCTCAGGGCCCGTCGGCAGAGGCGTGCCGTCGTCGTCGTACACCGTCACGGTCGCCGATGACGGGTTGCCCACCGTGTAGCCGGTGCCCGTGCTCACCGTCGCCGTCACCGCGCCATGCGGCTCTTGGGTGGTGTCGCCTACCGTCGCGATGGTGTGCGTGCCCATGCCCGCGCCCGGACTGCCCGAGGCCGGAATGGACACCGTGTGCGTGGTCTGGTTGCTCAAAGCGACGAAATCCTGGCCGCCGCTCGTCTCCTCCGTCACCACCACCGAGACCGTCGTCGCCGCAGTGGGTGCCGGTGTCGCGGTCACCGTGAACGTCGCAGCCGTTCCCTCCGTTACCGGCGATGTGCCAGGGGTAATCGTGATATTCGGGTTCGCGGGGTTGTCGTTGTCCTGAATGTGGACGAACCAAAAGTGTCCACCGCGAGTTGTAGTGTCGGCCGCCGTGGTGGAGTCGATGGTGGCTTCACTTGAGAGATCGAGGTCGCTAATGCCGAAGTCGAAGACCTCGGTCGGCTCGGACGCACTGTCGTCGGTCGTGGTGAAGGAGACGGTCTTGGTCGTCTCGCCGAGAGCGAAGGTTATCACTGCTGTGGGCATGGAATATTCACCAACGGTCGCCGCGGCCGTGCCTTGCGGACAGACGCCAGTGCAGTTTCCTATAGCACTAGCACCAACCCTGATATCGAACGACTGGCTCGATGCCTGGCTCAGGGTGAGCGTGATGGTGCCGGTCTCACCTTCGGTGACGGTCGGTATCTCGACCTTCAGCGTCGGCACGGTCTGCGCGGAGGCTTGGGGAAGCTCTGCCAGAAGTGGGATGAGGACGAGCAGAGCCAGCGCGGCTCTCCAGAGCCAGGCACGGCCGCCGTCTAGCTGCTTCGGGGACTCAGCGAACTGTGTGAGTGGGGGGGGGGGGGGCAGAGTTGGCGGGCGCAGCCACGCGCCCAGCGACACTTCGCAGCCAGCCAAGTCGTCCGTGAGTCAGATGCATCTCAGCCAGCCCTTCACATCAGCATGCGCTCAGCATAGCCGCGCATCCCCAGTCAAGGAGCGAATCGGCGGATACACAACAGACCATCGCTCAGCCAACGTGATCAGGCAGCCTCGCGCCCGACGATGTGCGTCCGACCGACGCACGCCCCGACCTCGGGGCACTTCGAGCCATGTGCAGAGTCAGCGTCGACAGCGCGTCGCCTTCGACCGGAACGCAGACCTTGTCTGCGAGCTGCTCATCAACTTGCTCTCTGAACGCTACGAGCGACGTGTCGCGGCGGCGGACTTCAGGCGTGCCTGAGCAGCCGGTCGTATTCGTCATGTGGACCAATCCAGAACCAGACGATATCGCCGTTCTCAAGGACGCCCAGGGCTCGATAGTTTCGACTCACACGCACCGAATACACCGGGCGGCGCCTCCCCACGCGCTTGAAGTTGAGGCCCGGATGCTGCGGATCCAGCAGGAAGAATCGGTACGTATCGCGTGCCTGCTGCTTCACAGCGTCTGGGAGCTGGCGATACGTGCCCCAGAAGCTCGGCAGCGTGTAGGAACGCACGCCTACAGGTGGCTCAGATTCAGGGGCTCCGTCCGCCCCGTCCGGTGGGCGCTGATCGCCTCGTCCGCCATCCGCTCCAGCACGTCCTGCGACTCGGGGCGGTCGAGCAGCTCATCCCATCGCCGCTCTGCATCCAGTTCGGCCAGCAGAAACCGCGCAAACGCATTCTGCTCGTCTTGCGGCAGTTCCGATGCCCTGTCGAACGCCTGTTGGAGAAGGTCGGTCATGGTCAGGATTCCGGACTGCAATGCCTTGAGCCAGGTTCGGCGCTCCGGGTGGGCCCGCTGCATCCCTGGCGGCCCTTATCCCGCAGCTTACCATTTCATGGCACGTCCACCCACGCTCCCTCCCGGTCGGAAAAGAGTGTCCGGTACGGTTCGATCCGTTCAACGACGTATATCAGTGCGTTTGCATCGATATAGACGAGGATCCCGTTCTCGAAGGTCAACGATCCCATGACGCCTTCTCGTCGTCGAGATATGCTTTGACCTCGTCGGCGGTTTGGAACAACCGATGCTCTGGGCCACTGTTCAGAATGTCCATAATCGAGCGGTTGCCCGTGTTGGTCGACTCGTGCAACACGACCACATCGACCGTCTGACCTGGCTCCAGCTCATCGCTGACAATTTCAAGTTTGCCGCCTGGCCGTACCATCGCCTTCTGGTGAAGTACTCGTTGCATCGGCGCTCTCCTTCCTCAAAGTCTAACCACACTGACTCGGCACGGCAGGATATCTCGCGAGTACCCTGATCGTCGTGACCACCCTCTCCGCCGCCGACTTCGCTGCCAAGTGGCAGGACAATGCCCGACGCGAGCGCGCCTCTTCGCAGGAGCACTTCATCGACCTCTGCCGACTGCTCGGCGTACCCACGCCGGCTGAGGCCGACCCATCCGGTGAGTCTTACACCTTCGAGGCCGGCGCTGAGCGACTCAGCACCGGCGGTCAGGGCTGGGCCGATGTCTGGAAGCGCGGATACTTCGGCTGGGAGTACAAGGGCGATCGCGCCGACCTCGCCGCCGCTTACCGGCAACTGCTCGACTACCGCGAAGACCTCGGGAATCCACCCGCTTTGGTTGTCAGCGACATGGACCGCGTCCAGGTCCACACCAACTTCACCAACACCCGTCCGGTGGTCCACGAGATCACCCTCGACCACCTCGCCGCCGGCGGCGACCAGACCGCCGAGGCGCTGCGCATCCTCCGCGCCGTCATGGTCGAACCCGAAGACCTGCGGCCGCGCCAGACCCCCGACGAAGTCACCCAGGTCGCCGCCTCGCGATTCGCCGACCTCGCCCGCTCAATGCAGGATCGCGGACACGAACCCGAGGCGGTGGCCCACTTCCTCAACCGCGTCCTCTTCTGCCTGTTCGCCGAGGACGTCGGCCTGCTGCCAAAGCAGCTCGTGACCAACATGATCACCTCACGCGCCGACGACCCCGACGCCTTCACCGAGGGCATCACCGAGGTCTTCCGCCGCATGTCCGACCGCCACGCCAGCCGCTTCTTCGGCAACGACCGCATCGAGTGGTTCAACGGCGGACTCTTCGACGACGACGCGGCCCTCAGCTTCACACGCGACGAGCTGCGCACCGTCGCAGAGGCCTCGAAGCTGGACTGGTCGCAGGTCGAGCCCGCCATCCTCGGTACACTCTTCGAGCGCGGACTCGACCCCGACAAGCGCGGACAACTCGGCGCGCACTACACCGACCGCGAGAAGATTCTCATGGTCGTCGAACCCGTCGTGATGACCCCGCTGAGCCGCGAGTTCGCCGCCATGCAAGAGCGCGTCGCTTCACTGATGAAGGACCGTGAGCCCAGCCCGCTCACGCGCGAGGGATTGCGCCGCGCCAACCTGCCCAAATGGGAACAGAACGCCGAAGCCGAGTGGCGCGGATTCCTCGAGCGCCTGCGTAACGTGCGCGTGCTCGACCCCGCCTGTGGCTCCGGCAACTTCCTCTACGTCACCCTGCGACTGCTCAAGGACCTCGAACAGCAAGCCATCCGCTGGGGCGCCGAGCGCCTGCGCATCACCGGCGAGTTCCCCCGCGTCGACCCGCACAACGTGCTCGGTATCGAGATCAACCCTTACGCCAAGGAGCTCGCCGGCGTCGCCATCTGGATCGGTCACATCCAGTGGATGCTCGACCACGGCTACGGCTTTCCTCGCGACCCCGTCCTCCAACCGCTCGACAACATCGAACTCCGAGACGCCATCCTCGCCTATGACGAAGAAGGTATTCCCATCCCCGCCACCTGGCCCGAAGCAGAATTCATTGTCGGCAACCCGCCATTTCTCGGGGATAAGCTCCAGCGCAGAGTGCTCGGCGACGCATATCTCGGCTCAGTGCGGCGAGCGTGGGCCAACACCGTATCTGGAGGAGTCGATCTTGTTTGCTACTGGCACGAAAGGGCTAGGCGCCAGATAGCTGTAGGCCAAACTTATCGAGCAGGGCTGCTAGCCACGAACTCGGTCCGCGCAGGAGTAAACCGCTCGACGCTCGATCTGGTGAAACAGAGCGGAGATATTTTCATGGCGTGGTCGAACGAGCCATGGATTGTCGACGGTGCGGACGTTCGCGTATCCATAGTGGCCCAGGACAACGGAAGTGAGCCGAATCATTCTCTCGATGGCGAGTTCGTCCCTGCGATCAATGCAGACCTCACAAGAGGAGTGGATCTAACAAAGGCGGTAAGGCTTCCTGAGAATAAGGAAGCGTCTTTCATTGGCGACCAAAAGAGTGGGTCATTTGAAGTGTCTGGGGTGTTGGCACGGACAATGCTAGCCGAGCCGTCAAACGTGAATCTCCGAAGCAATTCTGATGTCATTGTCCCGTGGTTGAACGGATTTGATGTTACTCGACGGCCACGCGACATGTTCATTATCGACTTTGGAACCGAACTTGCCGTAGAGCATGCTGCCCAATATGAAATGCCGTTCGGCCACGTTGAACAACACGTGAAACCATATCGAGAAAAGAGCAGAGACAAGAAAGCCAAGGAACGCTGGTGGCTTCACCACCGGCCAAGGCCCGAAATGCGGGCGGCTGTTCGCCATTTGGCCCGATTCATTTTGACACCGCGAGTCTCGAAGCACCGGACATTTGTTTGGTCGTCCAAGCCGACATTGCCCGACACTCGTTTAGCAGTCATCGCGAGAGAGGATGACTACGCATTTGGAGTATTGCACTCAGATGCCCACTGCCTTTGGTCCCTGCGGACCGGGAATTTTCACGGTGTAGGTAACGATCCTCAATACACACCGAGCAACTCCTTCGAGACCTTCCCCTTCCCCTGGCCGCTCAACACCCTCGACGAGGACCTGACGCCGGAGCAGTGCCAGCACCGCGACGCCATTGGCGAGGCCGCTCGCGAACTCGACAAGAAGCGCCGGCTCTGGCTCAACCCGCCCGAGTGGGTCCGCGAGGAACCCGACGTGATCCCCTCGCTCCCGCCCCGTCTTCTGCCCGTCGACGATGAGGCCGCAAAGCAACTGAAAAAGCGAACCCTCACTAACCTCTACAATGAACGACCCACCTGGCTAGCTAATCTCCACAGTCAGCTCGACCAAGCCGTCTTCGCTGCCTACCACTGGCCCTCAGACGTCACCGAAGAACAAATCCTCGAACACCTCCTCGCCCTCAACCTCTTCCGATCCTCTCTTCCCAAGCAGGCCTCCGCGTAATCCGTACTCGGTTCTCCCTGTGATCCCCTCTCCTACGAGGCGAGGCTTAGGGTGGGAGTACGACCGCGAACAGCGACCAGCCGCGTGCAGCACTCACATGAGACTGTCTCAAAAGTCGGAAATTGAACAGGGGCGGGGCTGGAAGGCCCCGCCCCTCTTGTCAGAGCGATGCGTCTGAGGCGCGTCTGCGACTACGCCCGATTGCGCACTCGGCGCACACCGAGACCGGCGACCGCGGCGACGCTCAGCGCGATTAGCAGGCCGATCAGGCCGGCCGAGACACCGCTGCCGTCGGCGAGACCACCGCTACCCGTGCCCGGGTATTCGGTGTCGCCCATGCTCGTGTCGCCATCTTCCATGTGGCCTTCTTCGTCGCTGTCGAGGTCGACGAGGTCGCCATCGCCGTCAGTGAGGTCGCCCTCTTCGCCGTCTTCCATGGCTGGTTCTTCCATCGCCATGGCGGTGACGGAGACCGCCGACTGGCCGGAGCCAGCGGAGGTGACCTCGGCGTCGGCCGACTTGCCATTGAGCGTGAAGCTCACGTTATCGGCGTCGTCGCGGTCGACATCGATGTACCAGGAGCCGTCCTCGGCGACAGTGGTCGAGCCGAGCTCATTACCCATGTCGTCAACGACGCCGATCATGTCGCCGGCGGTCGCGCCCGTGCCGTAGAAGCGGTGCGGCGGCTCTTGCTGCGCACTGGCAAGACTCAAGGTCGCCACTGCGACAGCCAAGCCCAGCGCCAGTGCCGTGATCCTCGACATCAGTCTGTGCTGTTTCATCTCAGCATTCCTTTCTCAGGATTCCTCCCTCACCCCTCGACAAGCGAGGGGCGAGGGATTAGATCCCCTCTCCCTCTGGGAGAGGGTTAGAGCCTGCCCCCGCGAAGGCGGGGGGTGAGGGTCCCCTAGTTGCTGATGTAGAGGATGTCTTCCTTGGTGACCATGAAGTCACTCGAGCCCGGCACCATCGTGCCGTCAACCACCGAGTAGCGGACCCACATGCGGTTGCTGTTCAGGTGCAGAGCAGTCGCGCCGCGGGAGCTGATCCAGCCGAAGATCTCGGAGGCCGAGGCTCCAACATCGCAGGTCCAGGTCGAGAAGCCACTGAGGCTGCTAAGGCAACTCAGGCTGGCCTCTTCATCGGCCATTGCTTCGGCCGAACCGGCGGTGCTGACGATCACGACCACTGCGGTCTGATTGCCGATCACTGCGCTGACAACGGCAGTGCCTTCACCGGTCACGGTGAACAGACCTGAGGCGGAACCGCTCTTGGTCTTCGCCTGGAATCCGGCCATGCCGTCTGCACCAGTGCTGGCGTCAGAACCGATTTGGACGAGGCCGTCACCAGAAACATCGAAGGTCACCAACTGGCCATCAGCGATGCTTTGGCCATCTTCATCGGTAACCGTCGCGGTCACGGTGATGATGTCACCAATGGTGTCGCTGCTGGTCGAGCTAGCGGAAAGGTCGACGTTGGCGGCTGCACCAGAGACCGTCACGGTCGCTGTGTCTGTTGAGTCGTCCACGCCGCTCAGTGATGCTTCAACAGTGTACACGCCAGGGTCAGCCGTATCATCCACGGTGACCAGGACAACCTTCACGTTCTTGTTGTCGTCCGTCAACTTCTCGGTGCTGGAGCCCTTGGTGCTGGTCTCAGCCTTGACCTTGGACTGGCTGATCTGGGTACCATCGGCGTCCGTCACTGTGTAGACAACTGTGCCAAGTGTTGCGTCGGAGCCACCGGCGTCGTTCGCGCCGATTGAGATCTCGGCCTTCGCTTGCGCACCCTCAGCAGGCTTGCCGACGCTGACACCGTCGCCCAAGACGACCACTGAGGCGGAGCCTGTGAAGGTCACGTCGACATCCTCGGAGCGAGGTGCGCCGTCGGTGCCGATGACGAGTGCGTAGACGGTAACCGTGCCTGGCGTGCGCGGGCTGCCGGCTCGCGAGACCTTGACAAAGGTCGTCTGACCAACCGTGACATCATTAGGGTCGGTGCCACCTTCAGAAACACTGATGCTGTTGGTTCCACCGCTCTTTTGCGTAGTGCTTTCGATGGCGTCACCAGGAGTGCCTGCGGGTGTTGACGGGTGCAGTGACAGCGAAGCACCAGGGGCGATCACGGTAATGGTGTTGAGCCCAGAGGCGTTCGCCTTCTTGCCTAGCGAGTTCATAACCGAGAGCCGCAGCCAGACATCGCCGTCACTGGCCGGCTCGACACCGTCCTCGGCAACTACGTCGTTGGCGGATGTAAGCGGGTCTTCGTCGTGTGCGTTGCCCAGCTCAAGCGTGGCCGCAGCCGCATTCTGCCCGGGGTCGCCGACCGTGAACGTTGCCTTCGGCGTCAGCACCTTGAGCGGGGTGGGATTGTCGTCGTTTGCGTCGCCGTCGTGGTCGTACTCAATCCGCGCAGAAACGGTGTACTCACGCTCACTGGTGCCTTCGGGAATCTCGATCAATGCCGTCGTGGAATCCCCAGATGGGGTCATCGCGGTTGCGAGGGTGAATGCTCCCGGGATCGCAGGAGTGGTGTTGTCCGCTTGCGGCCCCTGAGTAGTCGGGTTGTCAAGCTCACCAGAAACCCGCACCCACTTGATCGATGGGTCGCCGACAGCATCAGGCTCAATGGTCTTGAGCGAAATCGTCGCCACAAGATCAACGCCGTCCTTCACGATGCCGTCCGAGTCACCGATTCTGATTGAAGCGGTCGGATTCAGCTTCGTGATGATCGGCGTTTCGGTGCCGTTCGGGACGATCGAGAAGTAGGCATTGAGGTTGACAGCCGGGTCTGCAACCGCGTCGGAGCCGGCAGCCTTACACAGAGCAGACGGCAGGTCGATGAATCCTGGCTGGTCGCCTTCATTCTCCGTCTCATCCGTACCTGGGACGTCGAACATCGAGTCGGCTGCGTAGACCTGCACGCGGTCTGTGGCGTTTTGCTGGATGCCAGCTGTGTCGTCAATATCGCCGTAGAGGCTACCAGCGAGGCACTGAGCGGTATTCGCTTTCACATCGCCGAGAGCGTCAGCCGCATGGTCTGCACGCACCGACCCGAGCGAGACGAACATCGCCCCGATCAGGGCGACCATCACCGCCACGGCCGTCAAGTGAGACAGTCTCTCGAGCATCGACCTCGGAACGAATAGCGCCCATCGCCCGAGAACTGGCTGTCCGCGGGACTCTTTCCTGCTTACGGTGGCTGGTGGCTAAGTCTGGTCTCAGTGAGTGCTGAGTCGGACGAGAATCGGCCTCGGCATCGACGACGAGACAGCTTGGAGCGGCGTCTCCTTCGGCGTCCCGTTCCCGAATGAGGCCTAAGAATCGACGATGCAATCAATCGTTCCAATGCCGATCGAGGCTTCTGATGTCCCGAAACAATCGACAGCATTAGCCTGCCTGTGTGGCCTCAGAGCAGAACGCCGGACGTGCTGACTTGGTTCGACGCGCAGCCGAACGGTGGCGCAAGGACCTTGTCGACACGTCAGGACGAAACCGTCTTCGTCGGTTCCGCGACCTCAAGACAAGCACGCTTGACCTCACGCCGGAGCGCGCCAAAGGCTTGGATCTCCGGGCGCTTGATCGGCTGTTGGGAGGCAAGACCGTCGGCCTCCACGATCTGTTTCCCGAACGGCACGACAGCACTGATGACGCAGGGGCCTTCGTTGACGCTCGGCGCCGGTTGTCCGCCATTCATAAGCGCGCCCTGACGGACACAGAGGAGAAGGGGATTGACACCTGCTTCGTTGTGATCGGTCTGGCGACGTGGAAGGTGGTCAAGGGCACACCGCCCATCGCGCCGGTGGTGCTGCTGCCACTGGAAGTCGAAGCGAGCGGGGCCGCTGCACGCGACTTCAGGCTGTCTGTTTCGGGCGATGCGCACTTGAACCCGGTGCTCTCTCACATCCTGAGGACCGAGCACGACATCGCCACCGAGGATTTGGAAGCAGAGGTCGCCGAATCCCCGGCTCCGGATCTCAGTCGGTACCAAGATTGGCTGGATGGTCTGTTGGAGTCTTGGAACGACTTGCCCGACCTGGAGATCGAAACTCGGGCGGTGATCTCGAATTTCTCATATTCGACGATGCCCTTGGTTAATGATTTGGAGCAGAACGAAATGCACTTCGCAAGCCACGACATCGTGGCTGCCATTGCCGGCGATACTGAGGCTCGTGAGCGCCTCGCCGCCCAAATCTGCGACCCTGACCTCAACCAACCCGACCGCGATCCGCCGGCGGACGAGTTCCAGGTACTTGACGCGGACTCCACTCAACACCGCGCCATCAACCGGGTATTGGGCGGCGAGTCGCTTGTCATCCAGGGTCCACCCGGCACCGGCAAGTCGCAGACCATCGCAAACCTAATCACGGCCCTGGTGGCTCGGGGCAAACGGGTCTTGTTCGTTGCAGAGAAACGAGCGGCGATTGAAGCCGTGACTAAGCGGCTGGAACAAGTCGGCCTCGATGATCTCGTCATGGACATGCATGGCGGAGTCACGTCGCGCCGCGAGTTCGCCCGGACCTTGGCAGACTCTCTCGACCTCGTGTCACGGATTCCGGAGCCCGACTTCTCCTCCACGCACCGCCGTCTCGAACTTCGCCGCGAGGCGCTGATCAAGAACGACGCCGCAGTCCATCAACGCCGTGAACCTTGGCAGCTCAGTGTCTTCGAGATGCGCGAGCGAGTCCTCGCTACACCGGAAGCAGCGCGAACGCCCCTTCGGCTCACACGACGGTCGGCGGAGCTGCTCGGCCTACAGCAGTTTGAACAACTCGCCGACGAGATTGAGGAGTGGACCGACCTGCAAGGTTACGTCATCAGGGAGCGCCACCCTGAATGGACGGCGAGCGCTATCGAGACCACTGAGGATGTGTTGAAGGCCTCGGATCTCATCCGTGACCTTCACTCAGACGGACTTCCGGAAGTTCGAGATCTCCTCTCTGCGGCACTCAATGAACTGGGTTTGGATTTTCCGTCGGAGATCAGTGAGTGGTCACCCACGGTCGATTTTCTCGAAAAGATCGAAGCTACGCTGGGAGCGTGCCAGCCGGAGCTGTTTCAGCTTGATCTCGATGCGATGCAGGAGGCCCTGGAGCCGGCAGAACAAGGCGCGATATCGCGTCTCTTCGCCCGGCTGTTTAGCAGCGAGTATCGCTCGGCCACACGGCGTATCCAAAGCATCTTGCGGGAACCTGACACCCTTAGGGACGCGGACCTTCCCGCGCTCATCGTCGATGCGAAGGAACAACTTGCGGGCTGGACTTCTCGCAGGGTTGATGCTGGCAATCCTCGAGTGCCTTCCGAGCTTAGTGAAGTCAGGACGGTACTTGCGACTTTCCTCAATGACCTCCGAGACTTCGGGAAAGTCATGTCAAGGGACGATCTCGAAGAGATTAGCCATCAAGAGCTTGCGGAACTGCTGCAATTTCTGGTCGATTCGCTCGGCGTCGCAGCAAACCTGCCCCGTGTTCGCGAGCTCGAGGCGACCTTTGACCAGCGAGGCATCGAGCGAGTCACTAACCGAGTCGGGCAGGAGATTCCACCGGAACTCGTTGTGCCCGCTGTTGAGCATGCCTGGCTCAGCAAGGTCCTGGAGGGTCTGGACATTCAAGACAGCACGCTGCGGACATTTGACGCAGCTCGCCACTCTCGGCAGCGCGAAGAGTACGCAGATGCGGATCGCCAGCATCTGGCTACAACTCCGGTCAGGGTGAAACGACTGGTCGCAGAGTCAATCGTCGAGACGATGGGAAGGCACCCCGGGGAGCGCGACCTGGTGCGGAAAGAGGCAAACAAGAGACAGCGACATCTCAGCGTGCGGCAATTGTTCGCGCGTGCGCCTCACATGCTGACCGCTCTGCGGCCGTGTTGGACGATGTCTCCCATCCTCGTCGCCGAGATGATTCCGCACGACCGCAAGCTCTTCGACGTGGTGATTTTCGACGAGGCATCCCAGATTCCGCCCGCGGAGTCTATTGGTTGCTTGGCTCGCTCGTCACAGGTTGTGGTCGCCGGCGATAGTCGCCAGTTACCGCCCACATCCTTCTTCGGTCGAACTGCCGAAGGCGAAGAAGAAGAAGAGGAGGAGTCCCTTTCGTTGACCCGGGACATCGAATCCTTGCTTGACGTCGCTGACGCTCTGCTCCGCGATCAGATGCTGCAGTGGCACTACCGAAGCCGCGACGATCGGCTCATCGCGTTCTCGAACCGGCACATCTACGGCGGCTCGCTGACGGCGTTTCCGGGCGCCATAGTGGAGAGTCCGATTGAATACGAGCTGATTCCATTCCGACCGATTAGCGGAGTCAGAGGCACACGCTCAAATCCCGACGAAGTCGAGCGGGTTGTCGATCTCGTGCTGCACCATGCTCGCAACAGGCCGAGCGAGACGCTCGGAGTCATTGCCTTTGGTCAACATCACGCGAACAACATCGAGGATTTCTTGCATAAGCGCCTCGGTGACCTGGGGGACTCGTCGCTCGACCAGTTCTTCTCGGAAACCAACGAGGAGCGATTCTTCGTCAAGAACATCGAGCGCGTCCAAGGCGACGAGCGAGACACCATCATTCTCAGCCTCGGCTACCACAAGGATGTCAACGGCAACTTGCCTCTCCGCTTCGGCCCGCTCAACCAGGAAGGCGGCGAACGCCGCCTCAATGTCGCAGTCAGCCGCGCCCGCTCGCGGTTGATGCTGGTTTCGTCGTTTTCCCACCACGACATTGCACCTGGCCGCACGGATGCCAAAGGAGTCGAACTCCTGCGCCAATATCTTGAGTACGCCGCCTCGGGCGGTGAAGAACTGGGAGCAGAAACCAGTGACGTGCCGCTCAACCCCTTCGAGCTCTCTGTACAGGAAGGCCTGGAACGACGAGGGATCCCCGTTGCAGCTCAATACGGTGTTTCCGGATATCGCATTGACTTTGCCTGTGCACATCCAGACGAACCTGGGCGAATGGTCTTGGCAGTCGAGGCCGACGGAGCGAGCTACCACTCGTCAGCGACAGCTCGCGACCGCGACCGACTGCGTCAACAGGTCCTAGAAGACAAGGGATGGCGTTTTCATCGGATCTGGTCGACTGAGTGGTTCCGCAATCGCGAGCTGGAGCTCGACAAGGTAGAGCAGGCGTGGCGGGCAGCCGTGGCGATCTCGGCTCACGATGGGGCGAACCCAGTCCCAGTGAGAGAGGTGCGCGAACTCGTAAAGCCGATCGTCGCTCCCGCTCGCGGGCGGGGCCAGCGTCCTCTCGTTCCTCGAAAGGGTGCACCGGGATACGCGACCATTGCCGACTACTCGCCGGAGGAACTCGTGAGGTTGGTTCATTGGATTGAGTCCGACACGCTGTTGCGCACCGAGGATGAGCTCCGTCGAGAGATGATGGACGAGTTGGGATTCAAGCAAATGGGCTCTCGAATCAAACGGGCGTTGACTCAGGCGATTCAGCAGGCGCAACGTTGATGTCAGGAGTCGATTTGAGCGCCACGGACCTGCTTTGAGCCCGAGGCAAGAAACTCATCGTCCTACTTTGCAGCGTCGGCGTTTTGCAACAAGTGCCCCACGATTGCGGCGACGGGGCCTGACAAGAATGGAACGCGGGATAACCACGGGACATTCCTGTTCGTGGCAGGCGGGAAGTCCAGCGCAGGACGGTGGTTCGGGCCTGAAGGTGCAACTGGTTGGCGAATGCGTGCTGTGGAGCGGTGAGCGCCTCCGCACCTCTGATTGGCGTGGTCCGAGAGTCGCCGAGGTCGGTACCCCAGCGCTTGGGGCGTCGTTGCCCGGTCCGCCTCCGGAGGTCTTGCCTTAAGTCCTCGGCGCGTTGGGCGACCGACCGCCGCCGCTCGTACTGCCCTTGCCACGCATTCTCGATAGGCTGGTCATGTTGATCTGCTCGCTCGGGTGAGCTAATACTTCAGCCCAGCCGGACCAACCTTGATGCTCACTCGATGGTCAATCCTATGCTGACTCGCCCCAGACAAAAGACGGACCGCTCAGACCTTGTGGTGCGTACTCGAATCCACAGCGTGACTATGAGGCAATTCTGGGCCCGCTGTCCGTAAGTGCCGAAAGCCGGGGTTTCAGTCGCGCGAGTCCGGCCATCGCCGGAGAAGACACGGTGCCGCACGCCGATGAGAGCGTTTACCCCCGAGCTTCAAAGTCCCCAAGGGTGAATCCTGGCTTGAACTTCGAATCGGGTTCATAGGCATCGGAGAGCGGTCTGGTACTCATCCGTTCAAGAAGCCTGAGCTCTGCCCAATACTCGTGGGCCGGCTTCCATCGTCTCTTCGGCGGGCCGGCTGCGGGGTCACGCGGCGGAGTAGTAGATGGTTCGAGGCGCTTGAGCATTTTTCGTGCTTGCCGGTAGGCATCATCTATCGCGTTCCCCAATTTGCTGTACTGTTCGGGTTTAGTTGGCTCCTGATCGCGGACGTGGACTCCCCAGTAGCCGCCGCGATCCAGATTGAATACCGGGATGTCGCGGCCATCGCGCTCAATCGTGCCACGAAGCGGACCCAGGAAGATGTCTTCGCCTGGCTGACTGATCACCCATTGCTCGCCTGAGCGGCTGGGATGCCCGGACTGCACCCAGCGAACGATCTTGTCTGGGTACTTTCGTTTAGGCACGCTCGCCATCATCGTTCCAGTTACATGGCTGCATTGACTGGGCTGAGCTTCCATCACACATTCTAAGGCAGTCTAATCGGAGCTGGTTGTGCTGGGCGCGTTGGCCGGGCAGCCGGCGCTCTTGCCGCCGCTCAGCCAAGCCGTCCGGGCACCAGACTTCTGGCTGGCACAGGAGCGCGTCGGCGGGATCTCCTCTTGACAGGAGACATGCAGACCGTACCTATGGACCGCGGCGAGGGGAGCATCCAGTCCATGTCGAGCCCGCATCGAACAGATGGCGGCGCGCCAACAACGCGGCGCGCGAATCAGCAGACACTGCTGCGAATGTCGTCTGCGCCAACCTCGATCTGTCCGGACAGCCGGCGGGAGGCCACGGAAGCCCCGGGCGCATGCAGGAAGCCGTCTGGGATTGCAGAGCGCAATCGCGGCCGTATTCTTTTCCAGGGCTGGACTTGGGCCCGTCTGCAGGACATGTTCGGCAACCAGTTGGGGGGCATGGGCCCTTTTCCCCCGGACTGCAGTCAGAATGCAGTAGTGTCTAGGGCCTGTTCACTCTATCTCGTTGTGAAGTGGATGCAGGCAAGGAGGACAATGTGAGCGAGTCTGGATGGCAGGGACCAGAGAGTACTGTGGGCCGCTATGTCGTCGAGGAGTCGAAGCGGACGCTGGATTCGTATCGGTCGCAGCCGTCCTTCGTCCAGGAACAAGCAAACCAGGAGCAGGATGCTGCCCGTGGTGGGTACGCGAATCGACAGATCATCGAGCTGATCCAAAACAGCGCCGACCAGATCGCCAAACGCGGAATGGGCCGGATCCGCATTCGCCTCACGAAGGGTCACCTCTATTGCGCCGATGATGGCGCACCGCTTGATATTGAGGGCGCGCGTTCCCTTCTGTTCTCGCATCTATCACCTAAGCGGAGCACTGAGGAGATCGGTCGATTCGGAATTGGTTTCAAGTCAGTGTTGGGAGTCACTGACAGCCCGGCCGTGTTCAGCCGCACTGGTTCGATTCAGTTCGACCGGACTGAGGCCCAGCAGCGTGTTCGCCGCGCTGTCCCCGGGGCCGAAGACTGTCCAGTGCTGAGAGTCGCGAGAGCCGTCGACATTGTGGCCGCTGCCAAGTCCGATGCCGAGTTACGAGAACTGATGACCTGGGCAACCAACGTTGTGCGATTACCGCTCAAACCTGGCACTGGCGAGAAACTGGCGAAACAGATCAACGAGTTTCAGAGCGAGTTCCTGCTATTCGTCAAGCACGTCGAATCCCTGGAGTTTGCGTATCGGGACTCGGAGGGAGTCCGACGCTTACGTTCCGTCCACCTCACCGACCAAGGCGGCATTCTCAACCTCGAGGACAACGACAAGCACACGCGATGGACATTGTTCTCGCGCGAACTCACTCTCACTCCGGCCGCGCGGGAGGACGCCCGAGCGCTAGACAGCGCAGAACGGATACGAATCGTTTGGGCGGCACCGCGTGGTCCGAAAGTGAACAGAGAGCCGCAACAGTTCTGGGCCTACTTCCCAACACAGACCAGCAGCTTGCTCAGAGGCATTCTCAACGCTCCATGGAAAACCAATGAAGACCGTCAGAGCCTACTACCGGGACTGTTCAACAATGAGCTGATCGACGCAGCGGCACACTTGGTTACCGAATCCCTGCCCAAGCTCCGCGATCTTGACTCGCCCGCTCGACACCTCGACTATCTGCCGAGGAGGCAAGAGTCGGGCGACAACGAGCATGCCTCGAGACTGCGTCGGCAACTGAATGCTTGGCTGAAGCTCGTACCCGTGGTTCCAGACCAGGAGGGCACTCTGCGGGTGCCCAGTGCGGTTCGCGTTCCTCCTACGGCGCTGACACCCAATCAAACAGTCCGTCGGGACATCTTGGCTCACTGGAGCGGCCATCCAAGCCGTCCCAGCGACTGGGTGCACGAAGACGCATTGGAGAATGAGCGCCTGTCCGCGATTTTCCGGATCAAAGACGGAGGACTCACGGCTCGCGGCGACCAATCGCGCGCAAGCATTGAAGAGTGGCTCAATGCCATGCTGACTTCCGGAGTTCGTGCCGGCGATCCAGTAGGGGCGTCGCGTGCCGCAGTTTTGATTGCAGCTGCGTTGCCGCTCGATTCGAGAAATGTTGCCACCTTCGAGGAGATTGTCTACACAGGGGCAGGGAAGTGGGCCAGACCAATCCGGGACCGCTTGTTCCTCCACGTTGAAGGCATTGGTACGCCCGAGTCCAGCGTGCATCCTCTACTGATGCAAGATTCCGACACCGTAGATGCGATGAAGACCCTCGGGCTTCGAGCCCCTTCGCCAGAGACCACGTTTCAACAACTCGCCAAGGAACTTCTTGATTCCCCGTCTGTTTCCCAAGACCATGATGAAGCACTCTGGATCAGATTTTGGCAGGCTGCCCGTCGACTGAAGCCTGAGAGCGCGTACGAAATCGTCGCTGTATTCGATGAGTGGCGCCATTGGGTTAGAGCAAGAGCGATTGACGGGCAGTGGCGTCCTGTTTGCTTTCTGCTCTGGCCTGGTGTGATCGTGCCCCACGATGGAAGTCGTGACTCAAGCGTCGCTGCGGATGCTGAGTTCCATGCAGATGACAAGCGCCTGTTATCACTGCTGGGTGTCGTCGAAGCGCCAGCAGAGAGAAACGAATGGACCTACTACTGGGGTGATGGCAGTTCATTGAATGAAGCGTGGAGTCGAACGAAGGAAACGTACTATCGACAGCCTTCGCTCCCTAGTCGCACCCCCCGGACTGGCAGATTCACCCTCTACTCTCGCGCCGAGTCCCCGGGGCCGGTTGAAGCTTTCGCCCTACTGTCGGAAGAGGGCCAGGCAAAGCTGACGCGCACGCTTCTTGACTTGGCTTCCACCTACGAGGACTGGATCGCATGGCATTCCAACCGCAGCCAGACCTATCCAGAATTCCCTTGTCGTTCGCTAATCCTGGAACTGATCGAACGGCACGGTAAAATCCGACTCAGCGACCGAATTGCCGACCTCCCTGAGGGGCTGGGAGAAGCGCCGGAAGATTGGGAGGTTCGAGACTGGCTCTTATCTCATTCTCACGCACAAGAGATAGGGGCCAAGTTCGACTTACCTGAGAAACTGAGAGAATCGTTCGTCCCCATTGGTGAAGAAGCTCCGATAGGGCTGAGTGACGTGTGGCCAGGCCTGACCTCCCATTTGGATTGGGAACAACGCGAGCTTGACCTGATCCGATGCGACGCGTTACGCAGCGAGAACAGCCGAACACCAGATGCCGTCGCATTCCTCAAGCCAGGCCAGCTGTTTGTCCGGCATTCTGGAGAGGAGGACGAGCTCCGTACAATCGTTGATGAACTGGGACTTCACCTAACCGAGTGGCAGATCCGCCAAATCCTCGACTATCAGACCCCGGAGGAGATCGCCGCCGCACGCGCGAAGGTTCGGGAGCAATCAACTGACGCGGCGCGTCTGCTTCAAGCCGTTGGAGCCGAAGAACTGGTCAACAGGCTGCCGGCGACTCTTGTCGATATCCTCACTGGATCCGACCAACCGTTCACCGGTGAACGGATTGCTGAAGCTGCAATTGCCGTTTATCACACGGGCGCTCTGAGAGAATACAAGCACTCCCTGTCCCACCTCGATCCGCCAAGGCAATGGGCCGGCCGTGGCCCGGCAGTAGAGTTTGTCAGAGCCTTGGGCTATTCCGACGAATGGGCTGGGAGCCGCGACTTCAGGAGGGATCCGTTCGTCGATGTAGCTGGCCCACGCTCACTGCCACCTCTACACGGATATCAAGAGGCGGCTGTCCAAAACCTGCGACAGCTGCTTGGGCAGCAGGACAACGGTGGCGAGAATCGCGGTCTGCTAAGCCTGCCAACAGGCTCTGGCAAAACGCGAGTTGCGGTGCAATCCCTGATAGAGGCGATTCGAGACGACGGCTTCTCGGGAACCATCCTTTGGGTCGCCGATCGTGGCGAGCTGTGCGAGCAAGCTGTTGAGGCCTGGACGCAAGCTTGGGGGAGCATAGGACCTGAAGCTCAGGAATTGCGAATCGCTCGAATGTGGGAAGGGCAGCGGCCCGAATTCAAGCGGACCGGGCCGCAAGTGATAGTGGGCACTATCCAAACTCTCCGACGAAGGCTCGATGAACTTGAGGGCGTCCGCGCACTCGTCGTCGACGAGGCACACGGTTCGATCGCCCCTAGCTACACCGCCTTGATGGGGCAACTCGGGCTGACATTCCGTAGACGTGAGGACGAGATTTCTCTCATCGGGTTGACGGCAACGCCCTACCGTGGCCGGAACGAGGATGAGACGAAGCGATTGGTCGACCGTTACGGCCAAAACCGTCTCGATAGTGGTGCGTTCGAAAGCGACGACCCAGAGGAAGTTATTCGCGAACTGCAGGGCATGAAGGTCTTGGCCCAGGCCGAGCATGCCGTCATCCGCGGTACGAGCATCAAGCTCGATGAACGAGAGAAGGAGTTCGCTGACACGCTGCACTCGCTGCCTGAGAGTGCGCAGGAGCGTCTCGCTTCCAGCGCAGAGCGAACCCGCAAGATTGTTGATGCTTACCTGAACCAGGTCTGGGATCAGTGTCCAGACTGGCCGACACTGATATTCGCGACTTCAGTCAGCCATGCAAAGACAGTTGCTGCGATGCTCGAGTTGGAAGGAGTGTCCGCGCGTGCGATCAGCGCCGAGACTGAAGGACCTGTCCGTCGCAGTGTCATTGAGGACTTCCGCGCTGGACATTTGCAGGTGCTAGTCAACTACAGCGTCTTTCGAGAAGGCTTCGACGCTCCCAAGACGCGCGCCATCATCGTGGCCCGCCCGGTATATAGTCCCAACCTCTATTTCCAAATGATTGGCCGCGGTCTGAGGGGCGAACTGAACGGCGGAAGTGACCGATGCCTGATAATCGATGTCGCAGACAACATCGAGAACTACGACCGCCAGCTCGCGTACACGGAACTGGAAGATCTCTGGGCCTAGCGTGTCGTCAGATCGGGACCTCCCAAGCGAAAGTTCGCAGTTCGGTAGCGTTTCGCCCACCAAACTTGACATAACTGTAGTCCTCGAAGTGACCCTCTCTCTCTCTCTCTTGAGTTCCAGGATCGGTCCTTTTGTTCCACGAGTTGCTAGGACGAAGGTCCGGATTCGTTGCGTGTGGCAGCCCGGCTCGGCAACGAACCGATGTATGCGACCTTGCGGCCGGGCCAAGGTCTCCCCTGCCGTATTGTCTGGAGGGTGAGGCGTGCCATTTGATTTGGGCTTGCACGGACCTCAGCTTCTGAAGAGGAACGCCAGGGAGACGTCTCGATGCAGATTGAACGGATTGACAGGCTCCACGAGTGTGGCGTGTTTCGAGATTTCCGATGGGCCGCCGTTCCCGACTTGCAAGAGTTTGGCCAGTTCAATCTCATCTACGGATGGAATGGATCTGGCAAGACCACCCTTAGCCGGATCCTTCGCAACCTCGAGCTACGAACAGTGCCTCAGGGCGGGGACATCGCGCTGCGGGTCTCGGGACGGAGGATCCAAGGTTCTAGATTCGGAGAAGTCCCCGCCGAGACCGTTGCCCTGAAGGTCTTCAATCAAGACTTCGTCAAAGACAACGTCTTTCGTCCTGACGACGATGGTATGACCCCCATTGTGGTGCTGGGCAAAAGGAGCATTGAGGCACAGCAGAAGATTGACCAGCTCAAAGCAGAACTCGAGACCCTGAATCAGGAACTGGCCGCCTCCGAAAGGAAAGAACGCGACTTCCGGCGTGACCTGGACAATCACGTCCAGACAAATGCGCGCACATTGAAGGACTTGCTCGGCAACCAACCGAAGAGCGCTTACCGGAACTACAACCGGGGCCATTACGAGACGCGCGCAGACACCATTAGCGCCGCTGGCGATGTCGAGAGTCTTCGACTGAGCGACGAGGAGCGCATCGCGTTTGTTCAACGCCAGGCTGAGACACAGAGGGACACAGTCTCCCTGCCTGAATTCGACCCAGTCGATCTGGCTGAACTGGAAGCGGAGGCCTCCGGTCTATTGGCGAAGACCGTCACGTCGACAGCCCTTGATTCACTCGTTCGCGATCCAGCACTCGCTGCTTGGATACTCGACGGACTACAAATCCACGCCGAGCGATCGCCCGAAGATTGCTTGTATTGCAGTCGCCCCATGCCACCGGAGCGACTGGAGACCTTGAGAGACCACTTTGATGGTGCTCACGGCGAACTTATGAGGGACCTCGAATCCGCGCTCTCGAAATGTGAGGCAGGGGCGAGAAGCATAGAGGCGTTTCGCTCTGACCTGCCAGTGGCCGAGCAGTTCTATGCGGACCTGTCAGCACCCTTCGAGGAAGCAAAGGCTCGACTATCCGCGGAGGCTGACCATGCTCTGTCGTTTCTGAAACGGCTGGCCGGCGACTTGGGCGCCAAGAAGGAGCGGGCGTTCGAGTCAATGAGCTTAGGTTACAAGGCGCCTTCGAATGGTCGAGACAGCTTTGCGTCGGTAACAAGGATCGTCGAGAAGCACAACGAGTCCTGCGCCGAGTTCGAGGCCAGCGTGGCTCGGGCAAGGGGATCGATTGAATCGGATTTCATCGCCGAACGTCTTGATGCCTACAAGAGCCTCAAGTTTGGGCTCACAAGGACTCAACTCACGCAAGAGCGGGTCAATCGACGTGCGCAAGAGATCAGGGACGATATCGCCCAGCTCGGATCGGACATCTTGGACCATCGCCCTCCTGCAGACGATTTGAATGCTGATTTGCGCGACTACCTGGGTCCAGGAGCCATGCATCTGGCCGTCAATGAGCACGGCTACACACTGACGCGCGACGGACGCCCGGCGAAAGACCCGAGCGAAGGTGAGATGACGGCGATTGCGCTCCTGTATTTTCTCAGAACGTTGAACAGCCGTGGATTTGACCTCAAACAGGGGATCGTCGTACTGGATGACCCAGTGTCGAGTCTCGACGAGAACGCGCTATTCACCGCAGCCTCTTACATTCGTCGAAGGACTCAGGGCGCAGGGCAACTCATCATTTTGACGCACAACTTCGCCTTCTTTCGTGAGATCCGCAACTGGCTCAGGAATGTCAAGGGACAACGCAAGAAGGATCCAGCCAAGCGGCCGGCGCGGTTCTACATGTTGCGGTGCATCGTCATTGACGGAAAGAGGGCTGCCCTGCTGCGCCCATTAGACCCGTTGCTGGCGCAATACGAATCCGACTATCACTATCTCTTCAGCCGGATCTATCGGGCAGCGAATACTCCGACCAATGACTTGGAAGACAACTACGTTCTGCCGAACATGGCGCGTAGGTTGATCGAGGCGTTTCTGGCGTTCAAGCACCCGCAGTCGGACAATCTGTGGGACAAGGTCAGCCGGTTGAGTTTCGACGAGGTCAAGAAAACACAGGTCTTACGCTTCCTGAATGTCTACTCCCACAACGAAACGATCGGAGCGCCCCAGCTTGATCCCACCTTGTTAGCGGAATCCGACGCGGCCTTGAGGAATCTCTTGGAGCTAATCCACTCAGTAGACTCCGAACACTACGACGCGATGGTCGCCTTGGTCACAGGTACGGCCGATGAGGACGACGAATGAATCGAGAAACCCATCCAGGATGTTCGTTGGCAGTTGACCAACGTGGTTCGCTCTTTGTCGATCGAGTGAGTGCTGGATGGACAAAAGCGGATGTGCGAACTGGGAGCGGGAAGTCTCCATCCTTCGTGGGCTAGTCCGGCAAAAGACCTCTGAGGAAATCTTCTCGGCTTGGGTCCCGATTGGTCGACTCTGCAGCTAATCAGACTGCTCGGCCGCTAGGCAGCAAAGAGGCACGTCTCGCTCCCCTTCCAACAAACACTACCCAACCGATTTCGAAGTGAGGCGAGGATGGCAAACTCCAATCGGTTGGCCATTGATAGGAGCGGCTCTCTTCAAGAGGGCATTTGGACAACAGATTCCTTAGAACCGGATGGTCAGGACCACAGCGTTTTGTGCGTTTCCTACACTATGCCGAATCCGCACCTGTAGGCATGAGTACTCCGCCGACGTCCATCGAAAACGGGCTCTGGGATCAAGCAAACTGAGCCTATGCATAGGCGGAAGTGCAGGCGAGGTAATCGACTGTGTGAAGTTGATCGTGCGGAATGGATGCGAGGCGAGGACTGACAATAGAGTGACTAGCTATGGAGCGATGACTACAGTACTGGGCTCACGTCCAGCACAACGACCGCGATCTTGAGGGCTTCATCTTCCGTCAAGGTCTGCTTCAAGTGAGCTTCCAAGTCCTTCGGTGTGAGTGGACGAGTTCCCGTTGGTGGAGGCCGCATATCGGCGTCCGGAAACCAGAGCACCAGGTAGATGCCGTAGCCGGAGGTGTATACATCGCGGGTGTACTTGCCGATCAGCTGAGTTCTCAAGGCGCTCCACAAATCACGGTGGTTGACCTTCTTGATCTCCACCGGGATGTTGAAGTCCAAACAAGCAATCCGCATATCTGATCGGTTGTCTGCCACGTATCGACCCTCTGGTTGAGCATCAACGTTCAGTGGGAGCAGGCGGCGGAGACGGTCCAGGAGGACATCCCGACACGAATCCTCATGCTTCAGTGTTTGTGGCCGACGATGGGATTCTTCGTTCCAATATTGGCGCCAGACGTTCGCGTTGCTGGAGCGGATGTCAGCGGCGATAGTTGCGAGCCGATCAATGACTAGTGCAGCCAGATCGGCGGCGTTCGCTGGTTCTTCATTGGCCAAGACCCGATCAAGTTGTTCCAGATCGGGGTAGGAATAGGTGGCCTCCCGGTGCAGGACTCGTTGGTCATCCCGGGCTCTCTCGAGGTGATTCTTCCACTTGCTGAGACTCTGTTCGGATGTCAGTGTTGCCAGGACCTCGGTGGCATCACCGCCAGGCAGAGCCCCGAGTTGCTGTATGAACCGCTCAATCTGTTTTGAGCCCTTCATCTCCGGTGTGTAGAAGCCAGACTCGTTCAAACTGTCGGGGGCAAACGCAGGCCCCATGAGTTCGATCAGCGCCCCCAGCGTGGCCGAGGTGAACTCGCGGCCGTTGGATTCGAATGGATCTCCAGCATCGAAGAAGCCGGTGAGATGCCTGGCTCGCCGATCTTCGGTCCGGACGAACTCAGTCAACTGCTCGATGTACTGCTCCGGCGCCGCGACGAGGCCGGCCGCCAACCAGTGGACACGCTGAGCCACGCTCATGCTCTTGGTCGACAACCTGGAGTCAATCACCTGGAGCAGCGTAGACGCATCGGGATGCTCCAGAAGGTTCCAGAGCAGAAAATCGAGCGTGCGCAGCGACTCGAGCCGTGCCCGGAGTGGAAACTTGGACAGGACCTTGAAGAGGGCTTGGTGCTTCAGATCGGGAGCCCCGCCCATGTCCGCCAGTGCATACAGGGCAGGCGAGTGACCGTCTTTACGGCGCAGCGCAGCGATCGCCGTTTCGGTGGCGACGGCCGCCACAATCTCTGGCCTCAGTTTGGCCCACTTCTCGTGCCAGCCAGGCTCTTGTGAGAAACAGCCCGGCGTGCAGTAGTAGAACGCCAGCGCCGTCTGGATTCGACCCTCGCTCAGATCCAGTAGGCGCTCGGAACTCTCATTCTGAAGTAGATCAAGCGCAGCCTGACCGGGGTACGCGAGGAAGTGCAGGCGTGACTCCTCGCTCATCAGGATGATCTCCTCGTGCGTGGGCAGCTCGCTACGCCAAAGTGAACCGCGCAGTCCAGCTAGCGCCGCTTGTACCAGATCTTCGTCACCACCGAGTAGATCCGAGATTCTCGCGGTTGGCGCCAGCGGCTTCGCTTGTGAGACCGGATGGCGGAAGTAGGCTCGACCGAGATCATGGAGCAGCGAGAGCGGAGCTTGGTTCTGGCGTAGCGCATCCGCATGCTCGCGGACGTATGCGATCCCTTGTTGGCGCTCTCGCTCGTGTTTCGCCTCCCAAGTCGCTCGTTGCTCAGAAGCGCGTGTCCGCTGCGAGAGCGGCGGTGGCTGGAGTCGCAATGAGAGTCGCTCTTCCAGAACCTCGACCCCCGAAATGCGGCTTCTCAAGTCTTCGAGTGGGACACCGTTGTCCCTGTAGGACAGGAAGGCCTCGTCAAAGAGAAACTCGGAAGCTTCCGGCTGCGACGGCGCCAATCGAACGGCTTGGTCCAGACACCACGCCCCGAGATTCGCGGCAGGCGAAAGGCCGTGCAGCGGCCCGTACACCTGGTACTCAGATTCGATCGTCCGCTTCCCCTGGGGCCAACAGCTCAAGCCGTGCAACACGAGCGCCTGCTGGATTTCGGGACGGCGACTCAGCCAAACGCGCACCTCCGCAACGGAATCACCTTCCGGGGAGTGCCTCCCCCACTGGGGAGGCGCGGCAGCGCTCAGCCACTGATAGAGCCGAGGCAACGGTAAGTCATCGCCAAACGCACTGAGTCCGCGAGCGAGCAGGCGAAGAGGAATCTCGTCCGCATGGTGTGACTTCAGAGCGGACCAGACGTCGGCATGTCGGACCAGCAGTTCGTCCAGTAGGTCAGAAACGTCCTGATCCGACGTCTGTTCGAGAAGGCGATGCCCCCAGAAATGAGTGTCCATACCGTAGAACTGCGGATTTGAGCGCTCTGTGAGATAGCACCAGAGAATTCGCGCGGGAAGATCGCGCGGATACAGATAGCTCAGTAGCACGCCCTTCATTTCACTGTCCGGATCGGAGATAGTGCCGGCTGTGATCTGATCAAGCAATGACTTGAGATCTTCGGTCCGTTGTTCAGGCTCAGACTTGATCTGGATCAGTGCATCCACGGCGGAAGTTCTGACGTACGGCCAGCGACTCTCGTCTTTTGCCATGCCAAGCAACTGAGGGGCCAAGTTGGGCAGAGGTACTCCTCGCGAAAGAAGGCTCAGCAAGAATTGGACCAAGCTCTCATGCTCGGGATCCCGGGAGGGGTTTGACAGGATCTCGACGAGGGTCGGCTCCATGTCGTCCGAGGTGAGAGGCGCCAGCGCGGTCTCCATCTCGCGTGAACGTGCATCAAGCCTGAGAGGCAGTAGCGCATCACGGCTCCCAATAACTTCCATCAGTTGGCGCTTGTCCACGGTCGAAAACACACTCAGATCGCCGTAGAGCGCGACTCCGACCGGATCACGGTCTGTCAGCAGGTCGCGCGACTGCGGGCAGAGTGCGGCGAGCCAGCCGGACAGACCGCGCATCTCGGTCACCACGATCCCGTCCGCTCCGCTGATCAGGGCGATGATCCGTCGAGCCGAGAGACCATTGTTGATGCGGCCAGCCAGGCAGTGAGCTCCCAGGAACTCAGCGATGTGGCGGTGAATCGGGGCGAACCGCCGATCGCCCACGCCGCGAAACAGGCGGGTGGAGACCGCGGCTTTGGCTACATCCATGGGGATGTCGCCAAGTCCAGCGAGCGGGAGGTAGTCGCCATCCCCCGGATCAAGAGAGAAACCGGCGCTCCCGGTGAGCAACTGCGCAGCGCACAAGTGGCCGGCAGCGCGCAAGATCTCATCGAGCGGCGGCTGCGGGCTGCCGATCGCGTGCTCCTTATTCG
This sequence comes from Dehalococcoidia bacterium, assembly GCA_964291525.2. Classification (GTDB taxonomy): domain Bacteria; phylum Chloroflexota; class Dehalococcoidia; order Bin125; family Bin125; genus Bin125. The sequence continues at coordinate 131,867 of OZ219764.1, forward strand.
TTTCCGTCGCCATAATCCGACAGGCACTGTCGAACGTGTCGAGGCGGCTGTCCGGCCACTGCTCTCCACCGCCTGCAACCTCTGCCAGCATGTTGAGCGTTTGGGGGTTCGCCAGGAGGGCACTGACTCCTCGCTGCCGTGCGGTGTCAATGAAGCTTCGCGGGTCGCTGACGGACGGGTGGCCGGCGAGGATTTGCTCGATCTCGGCGTCCGACAGCGGGTCGAGCCGAAGGATCCTGACCGTCGAATCCTGGCTCACGAACTCAAGCCTGTTCCGCTCGTTGTTTCCCAGCCAATCGGCCTCACGACATGAGATCCGAAACCTCGGTCGGCCGAGCGCATCGAGCCGATTGCGAATCTCATCCAGCGCCGATCGAACATCAGCCGAGCCGACTCTCACCTCGTCGAGCCCGTCAATGAACAGGGTCTTCCCGAGCCATTCTTGGTGCTGCGCCATGTCTGCCACCAGAAAGTCACGCGCGTCCAGCAAGATCGATGTCTCGCCTTGCGCGTGGTGTTCACTGCGGAATGCCGTGGACTTGCCTAACCCAGGGTCGCCCAGGAGAACGTACGCCGACTCAGGTCGAAAGCTGCTGAGCGGCGCGGAAACGGGTCCATCGAGTTGGGTCTCATTTGGTGGTCGAACTTCAACGCAGGTGCGATCTTCGATGGTCGTCATTGCATTCGGAACCACTCGTCGGCTGGCGCCGTCAGGAATTCGTTGAGGGGAATCCCGCCCTCTCCGACGACTAGCGATGTCTGGGCGTCGTAACGCTGCTCGAACTCGATCAGCGACGACTCGCTTACCCGCCCACCGCCGCTCTTGACCTCGATGGCGCGCACCCTGGGACCGGTCTTGAGCACGAAATCAACCTCGTGCGGGCCGTCACGCCAGTAGGACACGCCCATGTTCAATGAGGACGTGTTGAGCAGATGCGCGCCGACGCAGCTCTCAACGAGCCGTCCCCAAAACGTACGGTCGGCTTTCGCCTCAGCGAAGGTGTAGCCGGACATCGCCGACATCAGGGCGGTGTTGAACACACTGAGCTTAGGACTCGATCCGCGGCGGCGATGCATGCTGCCGGAGTGCTTCTGCAAGCCAGCGAGCAGGCCGGCGGTGTGTAACAGGTCCATATATCGGGCCAGGGTCGTCGTGTTGCCGGCATCCTGCAGCTGGCCGAGCATCTTGTTGTAGGAGAGGATCTGCCCGGAATAGGAGGCGCCAAGTTCGAACAATTGCTTGAGCAACGCTGGCTTGTCCACACGTGTCATCGCCAGCAGATCGCGCTCAAGGTGCGGCTCGATCAGGGCTTGCAAGATGTAGCTGCGCCAGCGCTCTTCGTCGGTCGCGAGTACGGCGGCCCCGGGATATCCACCGAAGTACACGTACTGGTCGAGCGTGAAGTTGAAGGCTGTGGCTACTTCGGCAAATGACCAGTGGGTCACCCGAATCGACTCGAATCGACCGGCCAAGCTCTCACTCAAACCTGACTGAATAGCCAGCGGAGCCGAACCGAGCAGGACGACGTGCATCGGCAGGTTGCGGGCGCGATCGGCGTCCCACAGTCCTTTGACGGTCTCGGACCAGTTTGGGACCTTCTGGATCTCGTCGAACACCAACACGAATCCAGCATCGGACTCCTCAGCTCGGCGCCGAGCCTGTTCCCACTGCATCGTCAGCCACTCAGCGTTTCGAGGCGGCCCAAACAGCGTCGTGCGTTGAGACGAAGCGTCTGTCGTGATAACGGAGAATGCGGACTCCGGCTCGTCCACTGGTAGATAGCGACTCGGCTGGTCCATCTGGTCCAGGGCCTGTTGAACGATGGTCGTTTTGCCGGTCTGCCGAGGGCCGAAGATGGTAATCAGCCGGCTCGGCTTTTCTGCCAGGCGTTCGACAAGAGAGGCGACGCTCGACCGCTGGAATCCCGTCATAGAGGTAGGTTACTCTATTGAGTAAACTTACTCAATAGGCGTTGTGCGGAAGGCGGTGACGGAAGCCTCTGATGTAGCCACAATAGCGAGCCCAGCTCAAGCAGGGAGGCCATGCGCGCGGCCAGGAGCCGCGCATGGCCTCGGCCAGATTATTTCGGCAGGGCCGCAAGGGGTCCTACAGCGCAATTTCCCACGAAAAAGTTCGCAGTACGGTCTCGTTAGGCCCACTATTCTTGACATAATCGAGAACTTTCGAATTGAAGTTCGAGTTGGAACTCTAGCTCGGAGTGTATGCAGTTGGTTGCCTCCGGAGACGGTCCGACTCTTCGCTGCGGCACACTGTCTCGGGTCAGCTGCCGCCAGTCATGCGGCTGTCAACGGACCTGCGTGTTCTTGGTGCGAGTGAGCTATCCGGTCAGGCAGCGGTCCTTCCTTGTACCGAGGCAACGAAGAGCGGGTCCACGCGACAATCACGCTGCCTGAGGCCTCGCCGCAAGAAATCGCTGGCGCACTGGGGCAATTGCTTCGGCCCGTCCGGAGGAGAGCAGCCGGACATCTCCCTGTGTTGGCTCGGCTAGCGACCGATCGCCGCCAGTTGCTTCGGCGTCAGCAGCCACTCCAGATCGGCGCAGGGGCCGGGCCGGAGTTCCGGCGCGTTCAGCATCGCGATGCTGCCAGGCCGCAGGCGGATCGACGCCTCGCGGCCGCCGATCAGCAGACCGATCAGCTCGCTCAGCGTTGGTTCATGACCCACAAGCAAGACCGACTCCACGTCTGCCATCGACGCGTCCGCGATGATGCTGGACAGCCGCCAGCCGCCCAACGAGTCCACGAACTCGATAGGTCGCTCCAGCTTGAGGCCCTCGTGGACGATCTCCGCTGTCTGGCGGGCGCGGACGAGCGGGCTGCAGAGCGTCCGCTGCGGCTGGACGCCCAGACGCCGCAGGCCTTCCGCACCGTCTCGCGTGCGCCGGCGGCCCGTCGGGGCGAGCGGACGCAACTCGTCCACGGGCCATTCGACGCCCCGCGCCTCCGCCTTGCCGTGACGCATTACGTACAGGTTCACGGGAGCAGACTACGCCCACAAAATGGTCAAAATCGAGAACCTTCGAGTTAACATTCGGGTTCGTCGGCTGAGTCGCTTGTGCTGGCGGTGTCGCCCTTGAGCAGTTGCGTGGTTCGCAGTGCACTCGTTGCTTCCAAGGTCAGAAGTTGCGCGGGCCGCACAGTAAGCCAACGCCTCGCACACGCCGCGAGTGGCCTCAATTGGAGCTCGCGACAGCAATCGAGCAGACGCCCTCGAATGGCGCGAAGGTCCTGGTCCGCAGCAGCGGCGCCGTTGCCCGGCACTCACGCGAGGCTATGCTGTCCGATCTCGAAATCCTGCACCAGCCGGACCGAGGCGCGCCGCACGGGATCTAGCTACGGCAACTCACCCAATTGTCCTCCAGCGAGTACCTCGAGCGCGACCAGGATGTCGTGACTAACAAGGCGATCGGCGGCGGGAAACCTCATCCCTCGGTCGCGCTCGTGGTCGAGGCCGTCCAGCGACGTCAGGGATCACTTAATCCGCGTTGACGATCTCGGCCTCTTGCCCTTTGACAGGGACAGGGCGAACTGCTCTAAGACTTGCTTGCCGACTGCGTTGAGCACCGAGCCGTTTTCGAGATCGTTGACTTCGCGTCCCCTTCCTGGAACCAAGCCATCAGCGACGAGAAGTCAACCACGGTCTCGGGCATCTGTCTCCACCACTCACACCCACATCCTCACCTCCCCCATTCAGTCCTATAGCTACGGGCCTGCCTGCCATGTAACTGCTTTCCAACATTGGCAAGCAGCAGGTGGGGCTTCGCAATCAGCCTCGGGAGAAGGTATGAGCCGCTCAGAGTCGCTCTGGCCCAGACATCTCACCATGTCTAACTCAAAGCGATCAACCCAGCATCCCCCTTACGGCTCAGGGCAGCAACAAGGAAATCTGCATATTCCAACGCCCTAAGCTTGAGTTCGCGGTACCCCACGCAGGTATTCGTTGAGCGTCGCTTCGGGTATGCTGGCCCTGCGCGAAGCTAGAGAACTGTCGGCGGTACTCAATGCTGCTCACTTCAACTCCACGCCCAAGGAACGGAACACGTTCATGCATCGAGTCGCTCTGCTTGCCGTACTCATCGCCATTTTCTGCTCTACTACCTATGCCATCGCGCAACCACCCGGCGAAACGCATCGCGTCACACTTCACCCACGGCTAAACGCAGTCGCTTGGCTAGGGGAGACCACTAGCATCAGCGACCTGTTTCAACACCTCCCGCAAGAGGTGTATTGGGTGTTTCACTGGAACTCGAATCAACAGACAGGGCGTTGGTACGGAAGAGACTCAGATGCAGAGTCGACGTCGCTCGTGTCCACTGGGCAATCAATGTACATCTGGGGTGCTGCAAACCAGACAGTCCGGTGGGAGCAACAATCAGCACTGCTAGTCGAGTTTATTGCTCTCACAGTCGGGCGGAACGACCTGGCTTGGGCAGGTGACGACGAAGCCTCATTTGCACAAGTAGTGTCGAGTATCGGTGATGCGCTGACCTCTGCGCAATATTGGGACCGCGTCCGAGAGAAGTGGATTTCGCTAGACGTCGGCGATCCGAGTCAGGAAACGAAGCGATTCAACCGAGGCGACACGTTAGTCGCATATGTCGATAGAGAGGCGCGATATCACCCCGCAGCAGGCAGCTATCCAGACTTCAGATGGTGGTGGGATGAGGACCCGAATACCGCAGTGATGAATCAGATTGATAACGCAGTCCGCAAGACGGTGGACTATATCGCCGAAGAATACAGACTCCATGCCTTCGCCGAATCCGGTTGGAGTATTGCATTTGGTGCCGAGGCGTGGCTCAACGGATGGCAAGGTCGTCGGCATGTTGATACGGAGACGGGTATCAAAGTCATGCAACTTCGTGATCTCATTGAACGCGTCAAGAGCGAGACGAACACGGAAGGGTGCTTTGGCCTAGTGAACGGTGAAGGGCTATTGCTGGTAGTCTTTCCCACCAGTGGATCAGTGCCAACGACCTGTCTTGATGACCAAGGCAGCGGGGTGCTCGTTCATGAATACACTCATGTTGTCCAACGCGCATTCAGGTACCCCCTTGATACCCCGACTTGGTTGGTGGAGGGCCATGCGCGTTGGGTTGAGCATCTGTGGCTGGTTCAACACCATACGCTACCTGGCGAACGTGAAAGCTTGATCCGATACGCGACGCGTCAAGTAGACAGGTGCGACAACACCCCTCTCAGTACGACCAGTTATGAAGACATAGAAGAAGAGCAATGTGCCTATAGATTAGGGTTCTTAGCCGTTGCAGTTCTAATGGACAAGAGTACCGATGATGGTATGTTGATGTGGGAGTATTTGGAGCGTTCTAGGTACGAGGGATACTACAGCGCATTTGAGTCGATCTTCGACATAGCCCTTCATGACTTTTACCTGGAGTTCTCTGAATCCAAAGCTAGATGGGTGTCTGCTGAGTGCAGCGAGTCGTGGGCCGACAAAGTTGTAGATATGCGGGAGAACCCGGATTGCTGGAGCTTTCAACCCGAGGAGTCCACAGCTCCGATAGAAGCAGGCGGGGTGTGGGACCCAGGACCGAGTGATCTACGCAGTGGCGAAGTCGTTCGACTGTGGTCAGACTACGTACACGTTTACTACGTAACCCACTCCGCACAGGGTGTTGCTATTGTGCGCCATATTCCCAATTGGGCGGACTTTTCGGAAGCCAATTGCAGCGAAAGTGACATCCGACACGTGGAGCGCCCAAGTCAGCAGATCACTTATGGGCTACCTTACCCGCCGGGAGAGTTCCAGGGCGACGCCTCGCGACACTGTCACTAGATGACGCACATGAGGTGGGCCATGGCAACAGTGACGTGTGACTGTTGTACCGAAGATAGGCAGCGTGACTGTTCGGGATGATTGTTAATCCCCTCGTCCGCTTTGCGGGAGCAATGATTTTGATCAGAAGTCAGGGTGCCAGTGAAGCAATTGGATGGCGCTGGCAGTAATACTTGGCTTGTCTTTGGACAGGTTATTAGTGAATCGGCTGTACAACAGTTGGTGAAGAGCGAACCGCTGGCGTTGCCCAGCGCGAGGACAGATGCGTTGCCTGTGAAGGCCATTGTGAGTGTCTGACAGATCGTCGCGCTGTTGCCGGTCAGGATGACATAGATGTCAACGTTGCCAGTGTTTTGGTCAGCTTTCCGATCGACTCGCTCAGCGTTGGGTCATGACCCATAAGCAGGACCGACTGTACTTCTGCCATCGACGCGTCCGCGATGGTGCTGGACAGCCGCCAGCAGGCCAACGAGTCCACGAATTCGATGGGACGTTCCAGCTTGAGGACCTCGTGGACGATCGCCGCTGTCTGGCGGGCGCGGACGAGCGGGTTGCAGAGCGTCCGCTGCGGCTGGACGCCCAGACGCCGCAGGCCGACCGCGCCGGCTCGCGTGCGCCGGCGGCCCGTGGGCGCGAGCGGACGCAACTCGTCCACGGGCCAATCGACGCCCCGCGCCTCCGCCTTGCCGTGACGCATCACGTACAGGTCCACGGGAGCAGACTACGCCCTGGTAAGGTGACTCAAGCCCGGCGCGGATTGGTGGGCTCCTGAGTTTCTGAGTTGATGACTACAACGCGATCTCCCAGGAAAAAGTTCGCAGTACGGTCTCGTTAGGCCCACCAAACTGGACAAAATCAAGAACTTTCGAGTTGACATTCCCGTTGGGACTGTGAATCTAGATGCACGTGCCAGAGGGTGAGAGTCTCGTCCTAATCGAGGTCAGAAGCTTCAAGGCGAAGGCTGGGTGTCGGGGGCCCTAAGCGGTGCGCCAGACTGCTCTGGAGTTTGTGGCGGAACTTGGCGAACCGTTCGCCCGATTCTGGCCGGCCTGGGAGAAGGAGCAGGGCGCTCAGGAGGCGTCCCATAGCCTGGCCCGGCTGCGGCGCTAGCTGGGGGCACGCAGCGAGCACCCGGTTCACGAGGCGCTAGAACAACTCGACGCCGTGGACAGGTTCGATCCGCTCAGTCTGGGACGCGTGCTCGCCGAACAGGATCCGCTTGCGCTGGTCGCGGTCCCCGAGGCTCACTGCCGCGTACTGAAGCTGCCCACGGTCCGTCGCCAGTGTCCCGAACTGGTCCAGCATGCCGCGCACAAAGGCTGGAGCTACGCGGAGCTCCTGCTGAAGCTGTTCGAATCCGAGGTCCTGGTTAGCTGTGACGGCGCGGTCGCGCGGCTGTTACGCGCGACCCGTTTCCCCGACCTCAAGACCCAGGATCAGCTCGACTGGGATGTGCTGCGCGGTATCTAGTGGCCGCAACTCGGCCAGTTAGCCACCTGCGAGTACATCGAGCGCGGCAAGGAAGTTCTGATCGCCGGACCGTTTGGCACGGGCAAGACCCAACTCGCGCTCGAGCTTGGGGTCGGGGCCGTCCAGCGCCACCAACGGGTTGCCTTCGTCCGGGCCGCCGATCTCGTCCGCGAACTGGTCGAGGAGCGCGACGAGCGCACGCTCACCTGCCTGCACGAGCGCTACCTGCGTGTCGCCCTGCTGATTGTCGTTGAACTCGGCTTAGTGCCCTTCGACCAGGCACGCAGCGACCTGTTCTTCGACCTGCTCGCCGATCGCTACAAGCGGCGTTCCACGATCGTCACCCCCAACCTCGAGTTCTAATAGTGGGTTCAGATCTTCGGCGACGAGAAGCTGACCACCTCGTTGCTCGACCGCATCGGCCACCACGCCCACATCCTCACGACCAAGGGCTAGCCCTGCCAGACTCGTCGTCCGACCACAACTTGAGCGGAGGTGAAACCAACCCTAATCCGACCAGTTCCATCACCCCAAGTCGAACACCTCTTCACCGATGAGGTGGATCACTTTTCGAGCGCTGTTGACAGATAGGGAACGAGGGAGTGAGGCTCATACAGAGATGTCGTTGCACTGGCGGGGTTCTCCCTCTTGGAGCGCAACGGCAGAGCGTCCCAGACTCTCGTGAACCTTTCGGCCCGCTGAGCAATTGATCACTATGGCGAGGCAAGCTGGAAGCTAGGACCCCTTACACTTATCCAAAACCCTCTGTGACAGTGGGCCCAACTCCTGGACTGAGACGCGTTCTAATTGCCAGTCTCGCCTCAAAGGCTTGTACTTCATACCTTGTATCTGTGTGCCAACCCGCAGAAGGCAATGTCAACTCTGGCACTGAGGATTCTCAAACAACCCGACAATCTGCTGGTGCGCCTCTCGACTCGGACGTACGACCAATCCGTCTCTCGAAAGAAGCACCGTAACACTTCCGCCGCATGGACATGAACGCGGCTTTAGAAACGAGTGACCGCTGAGGCCCTCCCTGGCTACAACGTCACGAACCTGAGCTGCAACATCTTCCAAATCAGAGTGGCAGGCTGCCGTTGCCTGAGTGCATATGAACCTAGTTCTGCCGCCCAAAGAGCGAAGTGCCTCAAAGGTTTGCTCACCGGGGTGCCCATAGCTGTTGGTTGAACCGACGGAGATTACTGCGAGTGCTGGATCGACGAGGCGGAGAACGTCGTTAAGTGAAGGTACGCCACTGTACCAAGCACCATGATGTGGCATCCTGAAGACGTCTGCTTTCAAGTCCGTGTTTCGTTCGATCATCCATTGCCATCCGCGTCTCTGGACGTCTGCGGCCAAAAGTATTCTATTGCCCGCGTATTCGATTCTCAACACCATTGAAGAATCATTCACCTCTCTTCGAATCTGGGAGTCTAGAGTATCTGACTGCGCAGGATGCACCACAGTAACCGCTGCATCGCCCAGAGGAAATACTGTTCCCGCGTATGGTTCGCGCAATGGAACTCCCTTTCGCATCAGTTCTATGAGCTCACGAAGTAGTACGTTGTAGTGCCGATTAGCGAGCTTGTTAGGGCGCAGAACACGATCCCTCAGCATTACGAGAGCGGTCGTAGGACCCGCAAAGCCTTTTACAACATCAATAACGCCCCCTGCGTGGTCGAGGTCAGAGTGCGTGATGACGACCAATTCCAGGCTCGTTGCTCCCAACTCGTTGAGATGTTGCAACACCGTTGCAGATCGGCCAGCTGGGCAGTCCACGAGAACCGCACCTCCGTCTGGCAAGACGGCCACAGTTGAGTCGCCTTGTCCGACGTCAAGAAAGGAGGCAACCAGCGGTGATTGCTCTGAGGGCAGCATGAGTCAGCCTTCGTAGAGATCATTGAGCTTGGATGGATGTTGGAGCAAGTCGACTAGTTCTAGGTTCGTTGAAGAGGCGAAGTCGATCGGAGAAAAGCTCCTCAGCTCAGTCGGCCTAAATTCTTCAGGCTCTACCATGTGCTTGGGGCTCTCTGCCTGGAAAGCCGTGTCGGGCCGAAGTGCCCAACCGGGCATTTCGTCCGGTATGCTTGTAGAGAATGGCTGGCTATCGTGCAATCCCCGCAGCCACATGACTATAGAATCGTCCTTCGCACTCACGTTTATCACTTGCCCAGTAACTGGCCAACCACTGACGGCATCCGTGATATCCGCTGAGTCGGCTGACGACAGGCTACTTCCCCTTTTCGTTCCAGGACGGCGGTACCCGGCAAACAAGTTGTCTAACGCGCTCCGACCTTCTTGGCCAATCTCGAACGATTCGAATACAAGCTGATCAATCGAAGTAACAAGCGCATGGAGCTTCTCGAGCCGAGCCTCTTCTTCGTCGACGTCGATTACTTCCTGGCGCAAGAGACCCATAACGTCTTGTACTAGGCCAACTATGGAGCCTCGCATGGCATCGGAGAAATCAGGGAATGGCATTGCAAGTAGCGTACGAGCAGCGATCCACCTGCGCCGATTTCTGCTGTCAACCCAGGCGCTGGCGACTGGACTGTTGAGGACTGCTGCAATTTCCTCCACGGTGGTTGATTGGCCTTTTGGAACAACGCAATGCAATGCTTGGCTTGGGTAGTAACCCACTTCATCTACGGCTGCGTAGATCCTCCACGGACTTCCTGGATTCCTGCCGGCATTGACGAGCACCTTCGCTCGCCCTGTGGCGAATTCTCGCAGGTTGCCTGGCCACCTTAGGAAGAGCTGCTCCTTGGATGTACTGCATATGGTACTAGATCGCTTGCACCGCTGAGCCACGGTTTCCAATCTGGTCCTCGCTGGCGTTCCGACAGA